>DATKTJ010000117.1:0-108799 GCA_035531235.1 Halothiobacillus sp.
TTGATTTTATTGGTCGGGATGAGAGGATTTGAACCTCCGACCACCTACACCCCATGCAGGTGCGCTACCAGGCTGCGCTACATCCCGAAGTCTTGTATGGCAAGCGTTGCCCACCAAAACGAGGCGCGAATCTTAGCCGAAATCTCAATAAGAATAAAGCGATTTTCTTACTATTTTGTGGTGATATTCGGCTTGACCAAAAACCGGCCGTACTCGACGATAGCTGACTTTTTTCTGGTTCCCCAACGTGGGTTCGGTGCACGCAGAATCAGGTAGCCGGGTTGGTGTCTCGTCGTTCGTGAATATCCCAGGAGTGTATGCCGTGACCATTTCGTGAGCCGTTCTTGCTGTCGCGTTTTCGGTTTTGTTCAATTTCGTTTTTGGAGTTTTCACTGATGAGTCACGGTTTACATACCCACGCACCCCACGATGAGGCAGTGCACGAAGCGGCGCATGGCGGCGCGCACGAGCCAGCCCGGGGCCTGAACCAATGGGTGGCGATTTTCACTGCGCTGATTGCGGCCCTCGGGGCGATGGTCAGTTATCAGGGCAGCAACCTGATGAATGAGGTGTTGTTGTACAAGAACGAGGCGGTATTGAAAAAAACCAAGGCGACTGACGAGTGGAATTACTATCAGGCGGTGAGCACCAAGATGCATCTGATGGAGTTGGCTGTTGAGTTGGCGCCCGTGGATCGGGTGGCTGGTTTCAAGGATGAAATAGCGAAGTACAAGACCCAGAAAGTCGAGATCAAGCACCGAGCGGATGTTCTGGAAAAAGCGTCCGATGATGCCAATGAAGAATCCCGTGTCTTGAACAAGCCGCACCATGATCTGGAAATTGCCATGATCTTCTTTCAGATTGCCATTTCACTGGCTTCAATCACGGCTTTGACGCGCCGACGCTGGCTTTTTGTGGCGGGGTTGGCCAGTGCGGCAATTGGCATCGGTTTGTGGGGGATGGCGCTGGTGATGATGGCATGATCCCCGTGTCGCCATCTCATTCAACGACTCCGGCGATCTGGTATGACTGGGGCGGTTGGAATCAGTCCCTATTTCTCTGGATCAATCATCTGTCGTTCCCGGGCAGCGATGCCCTGGCACAGGCAGGAACCTTTGTTGGCGATCATCAATGGTATCCCGTCTATATCGCACTGGCGTTGACGCTGGCCTATACCCGTTCGCAATGGCTTGCACCAGAGCGGGTGATGGTTCTGGTATGGGGCTATCTGCTGAGTTGGGCGGTGATCGCGAATCTCAAGCTTATCTTGGATTTTCCTCGGCCGTTAGCCGTCTTGGGCGAATCTGCCGTTCATGTTGTTGGTCGGCCCGAATTCGCCCACAGTTTCCCTTCCGGGCATGCCGCGTTTGTATTCTTGTTGCTCGGGAGCCTCGCACCCGGGGCCAGCCGTCCTCTTCGATGGGGGTTGGTGGTTCTGGCCTTTTGGGTGATTTGGTCGCGTATGGCGGTGGGTGGGCACTTCCCGGCTGATGTTCTGGGCGGTGCATTGATTGGTTTGGGTTGTGCCGGTGTAGTTCACCTGATCCTGCGTGCCATCCGGCGGGGGGCGCACACTGAGACTGGCTTGTAGGGCGGTTCAGATTAATGCCGCTGCAAACCCTGGATTGATATCGGCGTGATGTCTGGGCTCAAGAGCGGAGTGGGTGAGTGTCCCGGTGACTGAGTTGAATACGGTTCTCATGATCCGGATGCATTAATTCGGGGCGGCCCAGATAAAATCCCTGTCCCCAGTCCACGCCAATCTCAAGGAGCGTGTCGGCGATGGCCCGATCGGAAATGTATTCGGCGACGGTAATCAGACCGAGATCTTTGGCCATGTCCTGAAGGTGCTGCACGATGCGCCTGGCTTTCGGATTCGTGGCAATGTGCCGAACCAGTTCGCCTTCGATTTTGAGGAAACTGAACGGTAAATCCAGGAGATAGCGGTAGGAGGAATACCCACTGCCGAAATCGTCGAGGGCGAGGCGCAGGCCGAAATCGATCAGGGGTTGGAGTGCATTGAGTGCATCGGCAGTGTCATCGACCAGCTCCCGCTCCGTAATTTCGATGACCAAGGGTTTGGACAGTCGTGCATCCATCTGATCCGGATGGGTGCAGGCGCAGGCATCCATCGCCGTGCTAATGGTTTCGGCGATGAGTTCCGGATGGCGAAGAAAATCGCCAGAAATGTTGACGAAGTGTGCACGGGGCGATCGGAAATGGCTCGTGACGCAATAGTTGATGGTCTGCCGGATGATGGTCTGATCGATCCGGTGGGCCAGTTGCAGGGAAGACGCGGCCCCGATGAATTCTCCCGCGACGATGATCTTGCCGTCCGGGGTAATCATGCGGGCAAGTGATTCGTCGGCTACGATCTCGCCGGTTCCCAGATCAAAAATCGGTTGAATGGCTGCCACAATACGGTCTTCGGCCAGTGCGGACTCCAGCGCGCCACCCGTCAAGTAGATGGAAGGGCGGGTGAGTGTCTGGGCATTGATGGCGCGATCCCGGCCAGTCCGTTTGGCTTCGTAGACAGCGCTGTTGACCTGGGTGAGCGGGTCCTGGTGATGATCGTCTGCATCAAAGCGCGTGTAGCCAATACTAAGGCTGAGTTTGCCACCCGGCAATTGCGGAATGTGGTCGAGTGGCAGCTCATGGGCCAGCGTGTTGAAGCGCCCGGCCAGCTCCGCTGTTTGGTCCACCAGTTCGGAGGGCACGAGTGCCATGAACTCATGACCGCTCCAGCGGGCGAGCATGACCGCATCGGGGGTATGCTGTCTGAAGCTTTGCCCAAGGGCATGAATGACTTCGTCACCCGTGGCGTAGCCGAGAAAGTCATTGATGATCTTGAGTCGGTCGATATCGATCAGAATCAGCGCGCCCTTACCGTGTTGACGCTGTTGATCGATCAGATGAAACATCTGGCCCCGCTCCATGAGTCCGGTCAGCGCATCCCGCGTTGAGTCGCTACGCTGATTCAGATGAATCTCGTAACATCGCCCGCCGTCGGCAAGGCGGCGCTGGTGTAAAAGGGCATCCACCTTGAGGAATTCGTTGCAGTGCAGGCAGATGGGGATCGACCCTTGCTCGGCGACGCTTTTGGCGTCGAGCGGGCTGCCATTGCGGTTGCAGAGTTTGTCGAAGAGTTCTGCCAGCGTCGGTTTTTGTTCGGGCGTAAGCCCAAATACACGCCACGCACGCTCATTGAGGAAGCGGACGGCCTGTTGATGATCGGTGACGATCACCGGGTGCAGGAGTGTAGATATAATCTCGGTAGCATCCATGAGAGACGTTCATCCTCGGCGTTGGCAACCTGAATCTAGGGCAAGCATAGCAATAAAACGCGTGGAGGATCGAGCGCCTTTGCTATTGCATTTGTGTTTCGGGGGTGGAGATCTGCGTTTGACAATGACGCTCGTCGATCGTTTGGTCGATGACCGTCACGAGATTTTGTTTCAGTTGTTCGACCTGTAACCAGTTCGCGGCTGCAACGATGCCGTCTTCCAGACGCCCCGCATGAGTCTGAAGCTGTTTGGCCTGACAGCAGGCGGCCGCGCCCCGTAATTTGTGTGCGATATGTCGTAGCGATTGAAGATCATGCTTGGTTTCAGAGAGGGTTTGTCGGTAGATGGGCAGTTCGTCGCACAACAGGTTATTGAGTACCGGGTCCGATGGAATCCTGTCTTCGGTCGGTGCGGGGGGCGGTGTTAAATGAGCTGGTTGAATAAATTGGCAAATGGCATTGATCAGTTCTCCCAGAGCGATGGGTTTGGTGAGCACCATGTCTGCGCCGGCCATCAACAGCGCCTGATGCACCTCGGTCTGAATATTGGCCGTAATCGCGATGATCGGCGTATGTTGGTGCCGGTTCTGTCTGCGCATCATGCGCACAATGCCGGTACCAAGGATATCGGGTAGGTGCATGTCCGTGAGGATCAGATCCAGGTCGGACTGCTCGGCGCTATACAACCCCGATTTTCCATCGGCTGCCGTCAGGGTCGTCATGCCCAGCTGCGTCAGCAGGTTCTTGAGGTGGGTTTGATAGATGCGGTCATCGTCGATGACCAGTGCCGTTCGGCCCTTGAATGAGGGGTTGCTGTGTGTCGGGGGATCAATATCCAACCCCTGTGCCGGTGGCTGGCGAATTGCGGTGGTTCTTGATAGAAGGGTGGGCGAGGTAAGAATTCTGGGTAGCAGCGTTTGCAGGACCCGTTGCCGAACGAACAGGGGCAGGCTGATGTGTGCCCAATCGAACAGCGACATGGGCCGACCCCGCAGGGAAATCCGTGCGCAGAGCGCGATGATCAGGGTGCTTTTGGGGAGCGTCAGGAACCAGGCTGGCTCGTCTTCGTTGAGTTTGTGCCAGGTTTCGCGGTCGACAAATAGGCAGTCGATGGATTTCTTGTCGTGACCGGGGTCCAGGACGATGTCCGCCCCGAATGCAGACAGATGCCCGCGCCAGGCCTGGGCGTGTATGGGTGATCCGGTCAGAATCGCACAGCGCTTTCCCTCCATCAGAGGCTGCCAGGCCTTGTTTTCGGCCAGGACCGGGGTGCTGAACCGAAGTCGGAAACCATATCGACCGGGGCGGGTAATGCCGATGTTCAGGGTGGCTTGCAGTTGATCGGCCAGTTGCTCGATGAGCCAGGCGGAGATTTCATTGCCTATGAACAGGGGCTCGATGGTTTTGGCCTGTACCCGGGCACTTCGGGCCTTCAAATCATCCGACAATTGATCGAGCGGGTGAGGTGTCCGAGCATCCACCGTCAGCTCAAAATGACAGAGGGTCTCGTCGCTCGATCGATCCCGATCAACCACGAGTTCGATTTCCTCGTCGAGATCGGCATCCAGTAACGTGACACAGCAGTCCTGAAGCTGGGTGTGCTCGAGCAGAACCGACAGCAGATTATCGAGCAGGCGGCGCAAGAGGCGAATATCCACGGCGACCAAACTGGGGATGTCCTGATAACAGATGTACTGGATGATCCCGGCACTATGTTGGGCTGGCACCTGCCACTCTGCAACCGCATCCTCCATTTGTAACCGGATGTCCGTTTTGCGGGGCGTTGCCTTCAAGCGGTTGTTGGAGATTTCGTAGTAGTCGAGCAGGTTTTCAATCGCCAGGCGGAGTTGGGCGTTTGCTGTGCGTATGACGGCCAGATCCGGGGTGAGCCGCTCATTGAGTAGGGCGCTTTCGTTGGCTGCCGCCATGGCATCCGTTGCTGCCCGGATATGGCCCAATGGGGTGATCCAGTGTTGATTGATCTGGGCGATTTTTTGAGCGGTAATTTTTTCACAGGCATCCGGCCGGCCGCTGGTGAAACCGAGTCGTGGTCGGCGAGGATGCCCACGGTAAGACCGGTAGTTCATAAGTGCGTAAAGAATGCCCCAGAAAACAATCCAGCCAATGCCCATGGTCATGGTTAACGCGGTGTTTGATTCGCCCAGGGGTAATAGCCAGCGGGGTAGTTGGGATGTAATCCACGACAGGGATTCGGGGTGCTGGAGCAGCAAGGCGAGTGCGGGTGCCAACAGGGTGCCCAATATCCAGGGCCAGAATCGCCGGATGGGTGGTTCTGTTGGATGAGCGGGCGGCGGCGAATCTGAAATCATGATCGAGAAGGTTACCCCTGCTGCACGAAGCTGACTAGAGATTATGCGACAATTCTCGAATGAAAACGGCGATGCCGGGAATAGGTGGCGAATTTTGCTTCACGGCGGCGGGTGCAGATGCCTGAAACGGTTGATGGGTGCCTGGCGGGCGGCAATTTCTTGAAGAGGTGACAAGAGCAAGTCGATGAACATATTCAGTCTGGATCAATTGATCGGTAATACGCCTCTGGTGCGTATTCAACGCTTATTGCCCGAGCAGACGGCGCGCGGCAATGTCATTCTTGGCAAGCTGGAGGGAAACAACCCAGGCGGCTCGGTGAAGGATCGCCCGGCGCTCTGGATGATTCGCGAGGCAATTGCTCGGGGGGATGTCGCGCCCGGAGATCGTCTGATCGAGGCGACATCCGGCAATACCGGCATCGCCCTGGCGATGGTGGCGGCAACATTAGGTTTGAGAATGACCCTGATCATGCCGGATAACATGTCGCTGGAGCGTCGCCAGTCGATGGCGGCCTTCGGCGCCGAACTGATCCTGGTGCCCAAGGCGCAGGGTATGGAGGGTGCACGCGATCTGGCTGCCGCTATGGCCGCGCGCGGCGAGGGTGTGGTGCTGGATCAGTTCAGCAATGCCGACAATCCGGCGGCGCATTTTGCGACCACAGGTCCCGAGATATGGAATGACACCGATGGTCGGGTCACACATTTTGTTTCGGCGATGGGGACGACGGGAACAATCATGGGTACGGCCCGCTACTTGAAGCAGCAGAACCCGTCCGTCGAGATCGTCGGCGTGCAGCCGTCCGAAGGTGCGCAGATTCCGGGGATACGTCGCTGGCCCGCCGAATACATGCCCCGTATCTTCGATGCGGCGCTGGTCGATCGAGTATTGGAAGTGGATCAGTTCTCGGCGGAGGAAACCACGCGTCGGCTGGCCCGTGAAGAAGGCATTCTGGCCGGGATTTCCTCCGGTGGCGCGATGGCGGCTGCATTGCAGCTGGCGCAAACCGTCGAGAATGCGGTGATCGTCACCATCATCTGCGATCGGGGCGACCGCTATTTGTCGACGGGCGTGTTTCCGGCGGCCTGATCATCCGTCTCTCCCGTTCCCCGGTTCAGTCATTTCAGTGCCAGGGGCATCTCTTCCCGAATGATTTGCGGCCTATTCCGGGCCAATGCCGGGTCTTGCCAGGTCGTCTGTCCATCGGCGTAACGGACGGCGCCGGTCACCAGCCAGGCCAGTGCCTGTGGATAGATCCGATGTTCCAGGGCGTGTACGCGCGACTTCAGATGGTCGAGTGTCTCGCCAGGCTGAATATTCAGAATGCCTTGTACGATTGCCGGCCCCGCATCGACGGTCGGGGTCACGAAATGAACCGTCGCACCGTGGAGCGTATCGGCCGCCTCCAGCGCACGGGCGTGGGTGTTGAGGCCTGGATATTTCGGGAGCAGGGAAGGGTGAATGTTGATCAGTTTGCCCAGAAACTGTTGGACGAATGCCGGTGTCAGAATGCGCATGAATCCGGCCAGAGCGACGAAATCCGGTGACACTTCCTGAATCTTTTCGGCCAGTGCCGCATCGAACGCGGCACGATCGGCAAAAAGGCGATGGTCGATGAATGCGGAGACGATACCCGCCTGCCGCGCACGGGTCAGGCCATGGGCGTCGGCTCGGTTGCTGATGACCTGCACGATGCGGGCAGGAATCTGGCCCGCGGCGCAACCATCGATCAGAGCCTGCAAGTTGGAGCCGTTGCCGGAGATGAGCACGGAGATCCGGGGCAGATAGCTGGGGTTGAATGTTTCGGTTGGATTCATGTCTGTTCGCGTGGTGGTGTCCTGCGGGCGCGGTGCAATCATGCCGGCAGCGCGGGGGGCTGGTCTGACCGGCCGGGCGTCGAAGATCAACGCGCGGTTACGGTCGGCGGCAATCAGCAATAGACGACCGCATCCCCGGTGCCACGCGGGGTCATCTCGCCAAGTATCCAGGGCTTCTCGCCCGCAGCCGTCAGCGCGGCCAGCGCCTGAGACACGTCTGCCGGGCTGACGATGACGACCATCCCCACCCCATTGTTGAAGGTGCGCATCATCTCTGATTCGGCGACATTGCCCTGTTCGGCCAGCCAGTCAAAGATTTCTGGGCGCTGCCAGCTCGCCCGGTTGATGGTTGCGGCGAGTGTTTCGCCATACACGCGGGGGAGATTGTCGGTGAGACCACCGCCCGTGATGTGACTCAGGGCATGGATATCGACGGTTTTGGCGAGTGCGAGAATGGCGGCAGTGTAGATCCGGGTCGGGGCTAGCACATGTTCCGCCAGGGCGCGGCCGTCGGCCATCGGTGCGTTGAGATCGGGCTGGGCGCGCTCGATGATCTTGCGGATCAGGGAATAACCGTTGGAGTGGGGGCCGGAAGCGGCGAGGCCGATCAGTACGTCACCTGCTTGAACCTTGCTGCCGTCGATCATCGCGGCTCTTTCGACCACGCCGACCGCAAATCCGGCCAAGTCGTAATCGCCCGCATGGTACATGCTGGGCATCTCGGCCGTTTCGCCGCCAATTAGTGCGCAGCCAGCCAGGCGACAGCCTTCGGCGATGCCCGTGACAACCCGGGTGGCGACGTCCACATCAAGCTTTCCGGTTGCATAATAATCGAGGAAAAACAGCGGCTCTGCGCCGGTGACAACAATATCGTTGACGCACATGGCCACGAGGTCGATCCCGATATGGTCATGCCGGTCGAGGTCGATGGCCAGCCGAAGCTTGGTGCCGACGCCATCGGTGCCCGAGACCAGGATCGGGTCCTGATACTTGTTGCCCAGTGCGAATAGACCGCCAAAGCCACCCAGCCCACCGATGACCTCGGGACGCTGGGTGCGCTTGACAGCGGGCTTGATGCGCTCGATCAGGGCATCGCCCGCATCGATATCGACACCGGCATCACGGTAAGTCAGGGGGGCTTTGTCGGAATCGGCAGGACGTTGAGTCATGATGGCAACATTCAGAAGGAAATTGCGCCATAGTTTACATCAGTGCGGCGCTGGCGCGGAGGGTGAAAACAGGAAATTCCGGCCTGTTTCTGAATTGAGGTTGAACTTTTTCACCTGTGAGCGCCTCAAGAAGGCACACAGTTATCATGCCCGTTATCAAGAGAGAGCCCTGAAATGTTGACCCTATATCAGTTCGAATCCTGTCCGTTTTGCTGGAAGGTCAAGGCCTTGCTTCATTATGCAAAGATTCCGTACACGGCCGTTGAGGTCAATCCCATGAACCAGAAGGAGTTGGCACATCTGAACCTCAACAAGGTGCCGGTGCTAGCGGATAGCGACAAGATCGTGACCGAATCTTCGGTGATCATGGATTATATCGATACGCATTACGCCCATTTACCCGCCGGTGACGAATCGGTTGCGGTGTGGCGTGGCTGGGTCGACGATACGCTGGTGCATTTCCTGCCCCCGATCGTGCACAAGGATTTTGCCACGTCGTGGCAGACATTCGGACAGGTGCTGAAACCATCGGGTTACGGCGTATTCAAGCGATTGCTGGTGCGCTTCGCCGGCGCGATAGCCATGTCGCGGGTCGCGCAGAAAAAGGCGCGGGAGCGGGGGATTACCGATGCCCCAGCCGCCCTGAAAGCGGCGGTGGATCGTTGGGTTGATGAAGGGCTAACGGGGCGTTTTTTTCATGGTGGTGAGCAGCCTGATCTGGCCGATCTGAGCCTGTTCGGTGTTTTTCGTTCCACCGATGGTCTGTCCGCCGTGCAGTTGGCCTGCGATCACAATCCGGCGTTTGCGGCGTGGTATGCCCAGTTGAAGTCAATGACCGCGTCCACGGCACTCTAAAAGGTTCAGCGCCTGCCGGTCAGTGTGCGCCAGCCGATTCTCAGGCCAGCCATCAGGCGATCGGTCCAGCGTGGTTCAATGCCGCCGCGGTAGGCGACGGTCGGGTTGACCTGAATGGCCCGCAGGATTTGCTCGATGCGGGCAATGGCGAACCGATAGCGCATCCCGCTGAGCCAGGGCTTGCCGAGTACGGCAGAGGCCTGGAGCAGGTCGCGGGTCCTTTTCACATAACGCTCGCAGAGCCGTCGCCAGGCAAAATCAACAATTTCCCGCTGGAAGTGTTCGTCCGTGACCTTGTATTCGCTCAGCTCGGTCATCGCGAGTCGCAATGGCACTCCGTGCGCCCAGTCGCTGTGGGCGGACAACAGCCCTTCCAGCAATTGGCCGGCGATGATCAGGCCATCGATTTGGGCGGCCCGAGCGGGGTCGCTGGTCTGGAGTTTCGCATGGTTGCCGGGGCGCAATTGGGGTAATCGACCTCGATAAAAAGTCATCAAGTCCGGGAATTGCTCGAGTGCCTGCGGTGGCACGCCTGCAGGTGATGGCATGCTCGGGCGCCAGGGTAGAAAACGGTTGATTGATCTAGCCATAGTGATGTGTCGTATTGGCCTGTGTGTCAATCGTGTGGGGCATATCGAGCCAGTTCAGCAGGTCTGATGGCTGATCGAGAATCACGTCGGCCCGCCAGTCTTCGATGGGACGTTCGCCATCCAGATAGCCCCATCGTGCGGCGGCGGCCGGCATGTGTGCGGCGTGGCTGGCCTGGATATCGCGTTCGTGGTCCCCAATGTAGAGAATCTCCTGGGGTCTGAGCTTGAGCCCGCCCGCCGCATAGATCAGTTGATCGGGGAAGGGCTTGCGTCGGGGGAGGTCATCACCAGCCACGACCACCGGCGCCTCGATCCCCAGTTTTTTCAGCAGGTTCCGGGTCAGAAACCCGGGCTTGTTGGTCACGATGCCCCAGTGCAGGTTGCGCCGGTCCAATTGCCCGAGCACTTCGGTGAAACCACCGAACAACCCTGATTCGCTGGCGATATCCTGGTTGTACAGTTGCAGGAAGCGATCGCGCAGCAGGTTGAATCCATCGTGTTCGGGACCCAGGCCAAAACTCAGCTCCAGCAATCCGCGGGCACCATTGGATACCTGGGGGCGGATATGAGTAAACGGCAGGGGAGGGAGGTTGCATTCGAGCCGCAACCGGTTCAGGGCGAGCGCCATGTCCGGAGCGGTGTCGACCAGGGTGCCGTCCAGGTCGAATAGCACGCCACGAATGACGGGGCGTGATGTCTGACGGGCGTTAATCATCTTTTTGGCAGGCCAGCAGGTAGTTGACGTCGAGATCATGCGGGTTCAACACATAAGTTCGATTCAGCGGGTTGTAGGTGATGCCGCAGAGCATGCGCGGATGGAGCCGCGCACGACGGGTCATGGCGGTCAGTTCGGCGGGCTTGATGAACCGTTTGTGTTCATGAGTACCCGGCGGAACCAGTTTGAGGAGGTACTCGGCCGCAGCAATACCCAGCAGCCAGGACTTGGGATTGCGGTTCAGCGTGGACAGGAAGACCCAGCCGCCCGGTTTGACGGCCGTGGCAAGGGCCTGAATGATTCGGGCCGGCTCGTCGACGTGTTCCAGCATTTCCATGCACGTCACGACATCGTATTTCTGTGGGTGTGCCTGGGCGAATGGGATGATATCGGCCAGTTGGTAGTCGATGGATAGATCGTGTTCGCGGGCGTGTTGCCGAGCGGCATCCAGTGCCTCGCCTGCCAGGTCGAGCCCGGTCACTTCCGCACCTGCCAGGGCCAGGGCTTCGCTAAGAATGCCGCCCCCACAGCCGACATCCAGCACCTGGGCTCCTTCAATGGTGGCTCGTTCGGCGATGAAGGCCATGCGTAGCGGATTGATGGCGTGCAGTGCGGCGAACGCACCTTCCTCATCCCACCATTGGTCTGCAAGCCGATTGAACTTGTCGAGCTCATCGGCGCGGGCGCTGGTCGTGTGGGGGGCGGAATGACCTGACATGACGTAATCCTTTTCGAAATCCTGTGGGGGCGGGCAATCGTTCCGGGTATTTGAATCGGGCGCCGCCTGGTGCGTTCTCCATTCTAGACTGAATTGATGCGACGACCCGGAATTGTGCCGAGATTTATTCATCTGCGGCGCGCCCTGCGGGGCGTCTGTGGTAGAATCGGGCGAAAGGGGAAGTTGTCCCCTTTATTTGTTGCATCCGGTAAAGTTTGTTTTCGATGCGTTTTTTATTCGGCAGGAGTCGTGCGCCATGAGCACCCATTTGATGTCCACCTACAACCGGCAGCCCGTCACGTTTGTCCGGGGCGAGGGCGTTCGTCTCTGGGACGAGCAGGGCCGCGAATACCTGGATGCGCTGTGTGGCATCGCCGTCACGGGACTGGGGCATGCGCATCCGGATATCAGCGATGCAATCTGCGAGCAGGCGCGTACCCTGATTCATACCTCGAACGTCTATGGTGTGCATTGGCAATCCCGGCTGGCAGATCGTCTGGCCGCCATTTCCGGCATGGATCGGGTGTTTTTCAGCAACTCGGGCGCTGAAGCCAATGAGGCAGCCATCAAGTTGGCGCGTCTCTATGCGCACAATCGTCAGATCGACAATCCCCAGATTCTGGTGATGGAGACCAGTTTTCATGGCCGTACCCTGGCCACCCTGGCCGCCACAGGCAATCCGGCTATCCAGAAGGGTTTCGAGCCGTTGGTCGGGGGGTTTTTGCGCGTACCCTATGGTGATCTGGCAGCGATCGAGCAGATGGCGGCGACACATGACAATATCGTGGCTGTGCTGGTCGAGCCCGTTCAGGGTGAGGGCGGCGTTCGCCCGGCTCCAATAGGGTATCTTGGCGGCATTCGCATCTTGTGTGACCGTTATGACTGGTTGATGATGGTCGACGAAGTTCAAACCGGCATGGGGCGCACCGGCCACTGGTTCGGGTTCCAGCATGTCGATGGTTTGCTGCCGGATGTGATGAGCCTGGCCAAGGGATTGGGTAATGGCGTGCCCATCGGTGCCTGCCTGGCGGCGGGAAAGGCCGCTAACCTGTTTGCGCCCGGTAATCATGGTTCTACCTTTGGTGGGAATCCGTTGGTTTGCCGCGTGGCACATACCGTGATTGCCGTGATCGAACGCGATCAGCTGCTGCAGCGAACTGTTGCGCTCAGTGCCCGCATTCGGGCTGGGCTGGCGGCAGGGTTTTCAGGCGAGCCGGCCATTGTGGAGATTCGGGGGCTGGGGCTCTTGATCGGTATCGTGCTTGATCGGCCCTGTGGTGAGCTGGTGCGCCGGGCGTTGGATGCCGGATTGTTGATCAACGTCACCGCGAATTCCGTGATCCGGATTCTGCCGCCCCTCGTTCTGAGCGATGCCGAGGCCGACGAGATCGTGACGCGTCTGGTTCGGATCGTCCGGGATTGGTTGGCGGAAAATGCCGAACAAGTTTCGGATTAATTATTCACCATGGCGGAGTCGGTCACGAAGGCCGTATCCGTTTTTTCGAGATTCTTGATATGGCTGTTCGTCATTTTTTAAGCCTGCTGGATTACTCCAGCACCGAATACCGTCGGATTCTGGACCGAGCCCGCGAACTGCAACTGGCCTATGAGGCCGGTATCCGTCCGGCTACGCTGCAGCGGCGCGTGCTGGGGATGATTTTCGAGAAGGCTTCTACCCGGACCCGCCTTTCTTTTGAAGCGGGGATGGCCCAATTGGGCGGTACGGCGATTTTCCTTTCGCCCCGGGATACCCAGTTGGGGCGAGGCGAACCGGTGGAGGATTCGGCCCGGGTGATTTCACGGATGGTTGATGCCGTGATGATCCGGGCCAAGGATCACACCATGGTCGAGCAATTCGCCGCCTATTCACGGGTGCCCGTCATCAATGCCTTGACCGATTTGAACCACCCCTGCCAGTTGCTCGCGGATATTTTCGCCTACGAACAGCGCCGTGGTTCGATTCAGGGCAAGCGCGTGGCCTGGATCGGTGACGGTTTCAATATGTGTTATTCCTACATCAATGCCGCCCAGGTATTCGATTTCGAGTTGGTGGTGGCGACGCCGCCCGGTTACGCCCCCGATCCGGCGGCAGTGGCTGAAGCCGGCGGCCGCGTGCATCTGGTGTCCACCGCCCAGGCGGCCGCCGACAGTGCCGACCTGGTGGTGACCGACGTATGGGCGAGCATGGGTCAGGAAGAAGAGCGCGAGCGCCGGTTACGGGATTTTTCCGGTTTTACCATCGACGATGCCGTGATGGCTCGGGCGGCCCCGGATGCCTTGTTCATGCATTGTCTGCCGGCGCATCGAGGGGAGGAAGTGTCGACTTCCGTAATTGATGGCCCGCAAAGCGTGGTTTGGGAAGAAGCGGAGGCGCGGTTGCATACGCAGAAGGCGCTGCTCGAGTTCCTGATTCTCGGTGATGTGGATGCCAACCCGATACCTGTCAAGGTTTAGGTAGACGGCCGCGATATGGATAAGGAACCCGCCACCGTGATACTTAGCCCGCAACAGGTACTGGTACAGGGGTTACGCGATGCGGTTCCCTATATCCGTGAGCATGAGGGAAAGGTGTTTGTGGTGGCCTTCGGCGGCGAGGCGCTGGACGACCCTGAAAGCTTTCAGCGGGTCGTTCGCGATCTTGTTCTGATTGCGGATCTGGGGGTTCGCCTGGTTCTGGTGCCGGGCGCGCGTCCCCAGATCAATCGTCGCTTGCTGCAGGCGGGGCAGTCGCCGCGGTTTCAGGGTGGTTTGCGGATTACCGATTTCGAGATGATCGATCCGGTGACGGAAGCGGTTGGCGCCCTGCAGTTCGATCTGTTGTCCTGGCTCTCTACACGCTTGAGCATGTCATCCGGTTCCGGGCTGGCCCAGCGTGTTTTGACGGGCAATTTCCTGACGGCCCGCCCGATGGGGATTATCGACGGCGTGGATCTCGGTTTTACCGGTGCGGTGCGGCGTGTCGATGTCGAAGGGGTCCGGGATGCGCTGGGGGACGGCTCCATCGTGGTTCAGAGCAATCTCGGATTTTCTCCGACCGGCGAGCTCTTCAACCTTCGCGCGGAAGATGTTGCTGAGGCCATGGCCGTCAGCCTCGGCGCGGACAAACTGATTTTTCTGACCGACCCGGTGGACGATCTGCCGTCCGTCATGAGCCTGGTTGACGTGCGCATGCTTTTGGATCGCACCGATGGCGGTCTCTCCGATGAGTTTCGAATGCATCTGGAAAGTGCGACGCATGCCTGCACCCGGGGCGTCGATCGGGTGCACCTCGTCGATCGTGATGTGGATGGCGCACTGCTCGTGGAGCTATTTACCCGGGATGGGAGCGGCACACTGATTTCAGCAGAGCCCTTCGAGAAAATTCGATCGGCCACACTGGACGACATCGGGGGGATCGTGGCGTTGATCGAGCCCCTGGAGCAGGCGGGTGTGCTGGTTCGTCGTTCACGGGAGCAGCTGGAACTTGAGGTCGAGCGATTCGTCGTGATCGAACGTGATGGCGACATCATCGGATGTGCAGCGCTGTACCCGTATTCGGAATCAGCGACCGCCGAGCTGGCCGCTCTGGTCGTGCATCCGGCGTATCAACGGGGCGGGCGTGCTGGGCGCTTGTTGGCTTTTCTCGAGTCCCGCGCCCGTTCCTTGGGTCTTCGATCCGTCTTCTTGCTCTCCACGCAAACCATGGCCTTTTTCAAGGAGAAGGGCTTTGCCGACGAAAATCTTTCCGGTCTGCCGGCCGAACGCCAGGTTCTGTACAACTTCAAACGGAATTCCCGGATTTTCCGAAAATGGCTCTGATTTTCGGGCTGCGCTTGCTTCCGTCAACGCTTCTTCCGATCAGTTTGTTGTCATAGATGTCAACGGAGTCAGGTAATCCTTCTTCTTGGCGCGCGCGCGTTTTCGTCGACGCGGGCTCCGATGAGGCGACTGCCATTCAGGCGCAACAGGTCGCCGAACATCTGGGTTTGTCGCTTGGGCCGGTCGGCTCGATAACAAGCCAAACTCAATTCTGCCTGCGATTCACGGACGCGGGTTGGCAGTTGTGGCCGCCCGTCGTGGACGATACCTATGGCCGACAACCGTTGCAGATCGATTTCGTGTCCGACCCCCGATTCAGTCAACCCATGACCTTGCGAGAACCGCTGGCCAAGGCGGTTGGATTGCGTGCCAACCGTCGCCCACTGGTGTTCGACCTGACCGCAGGCTTGGGCCGCGATGCCTGGGCCTTGGCCAGTACCGGCTGTCGCGTCGTGGCATTTGAGCGCCATCCGCTGGTGGCCTTTTTGCTGGCGGATGGGCTGCGCCGTGCCGCGCTCCAGGCGTCCACCTCAGCCACGGCAAGCAGGATATCTTTGTTGGCTAGTGATCCCAGAGCTATCAATTCCGGCATCGAGGGTTTTATCGATCCCGCTTCGGTCTGGCTGATGGACCCCATGTTTCCCGAGCGCCGCAAGACGGCACTGGTCAAAAAGGCAATGCGGATTTTCCAGGCGCTCGTCGGCAGTGATGATGATGCCGCCGAGCTGTTCTCCTGGTCTCGGCAACAGTCGGGGGCTCGCTGGGTGGTCAAACGGCCGCCGCAGGCCCCACGTATTGACGGTAGTGCACCCTCCATGGAAATTACGAGTGGTCGTATCCGTTTTGATTGTTATCTTTAGAGCGCGATATGACGAAAAGATAGCGACTGGATCTGGCCGGAAGAGATCGCCAGGGATGCTTTAAATTCCACAAATATGCAGACGAAAAAAAACACCGCATTTATGCGGTGTTTTCGTGTCCCTCAAGAGGGTTGACCCGCGCATCAGCGCGGATCATGTGGTCAGCTTACTGGCCAACACCTTCGGTGGTGACAACAACGCGACGGTTCTTCGCGCGGCCAACCTTGGTCTTGTTGGTAGCAATCGGATCCGCTTCGCCCATGCCGACAGTTTCAATCTTGTCTGCAGGGATGTTGTGGGCGGTCAGATAGGTAGCAACTGTCTTGGCGCGGCGCTGAGACAGGCCGATGTTGTATTTCTCGGTACCGATGCTGTCGGTATAGCCCACAACCTTGATCTTGGCGATGGAGTTCATGCTGCCCATTTCAGAGATCAATTTGTCCAGAGCCTGCTTGCCCGCTGGCTTCAGGTTGTACTTGTCGAAATCGAAGTAGGTATCAGCGGTCAGCGTGACGGTCTTCATTTCCGGGGCCGGCGGCGGCTCTACCAAGGCGGCAGGCGCTGCAGCTTCTTTCGGCTTGGCCAGCATGTCCGGATCGCAGGCCATGATTGCGGTTTCAGGCGTCAGTTTGCCATGACCATTGTGCACGCATTTGCCGTACGGGGTCATGACCGGGTTGCCGGCGCTGTCAAAAACGTACGGAGAGTCTGTGCTATCAGCAAAAGCCTGCCCGGACAGGGCAAAGGCCGCTACGATACCAGTGGTGAGCGCGGTGAATTTATTCATCTGTGAGGTCTCCTTACTATAAAATCGACACTAGAGAATGATAAGCATGATGCGGCGACTATTATGACCGATCTGATTGCAAATAGTAGCCGCAGGGGATGGTTCTGGGCAAACCCGAGGGGCGACATGTCTCTAATTCGGTGCAATGGGATATTGAAATCATGCGTGAATTCGTGAAATTCTTGCGTAAATTGAGGGAGGAGCGCCCTGATTTCGTTGGTATTGTATGATTCAATGCATTGAAAAATATAATATTAGTTAAATTGTATAGTGGCGAAATGTGTGGGTTTTCATTGATGAAATACACGCGTTGTTTTTTAGCAACGTTCGTCGTAGTTTCGATACGCTTCGACTGTTTTGGGGCAGGTTGTTCCATTTGACAGTTGGTGTGGTTCATCGGCGGCCAGTTCGTGTGGCGGTCTTCTCCTGTCAGTTGCCCTTGGGCGATCTGCTTCCGGCGACGTCTTCCAGTTTCGGCGCGGGTTGCTTCCTGCTCAGCAGGACTACGCGCGTTTCGGTCATCTTATGGTAAACTTTCGGCTCTTTTTTTGTCGGGCTCGCGCCTGGCTCTGCTGCCCTGAATGTGGATGTGGCCGGGTGATCGTAAGGATGAATAATGTCTGAATTTGCGCAAGAGGTATTCAAGGTCAATCTCGAAGACGAGATGCGCCGCTCTTATCTTGATTATGCAATGAGCGTCATCGTCGGGCGCGCTCTGCCCGACGCACGAGATGGCTTGAAGCCCGTGCACCGCAGGGTGCTTTATGCCATGCGTGAACTGAACAACGAATGGAACAAGCCTTACAAGAAATCCGCCCGCGTGGTGGGTGATGTGATCGGTAAGTATCACCCCCATGGCGACACCGCCGTCTACGACGCCTTGGTGCGGATGGCGCAAACCTTTTCCATGCGCTATCCCCTGATTGATGGCCAGGGTAACTTTGGCTCCGTGGATGGGGACTCCCCGGCCGCGATGCGATATACCGAAGTGCGGATGGCGCGGATCGCGCATGAACTTCAGGCCGACCTCGAGAAGGAGACCGTGGATTTCACGGAGAACTATGATGGTTCGGAGCGTGAGCCCTCTGTGTTTCCGGCACGATTCCCCAATCTATTGGTTAACGGTTCCTCCGGCATTGCGGTCGGCATGGCGACGAATATTCCACCGCATAATCTCAATGAGATTCTGAATGCGACCATCGCATTGATCGATGATCCGGACACCGACGATGAAACGCTGTTGACGATGGTGCCGGGGCCGGATTTTCCGACGGCAGGCATCATTAATGGCGCAGCGGGTATCCGTGAGGCCTATCTGACCGGGCGTGGCCGTGTCGTAATGCGGGCACGCACACATTTCGAAGAAGATGAGCGGACGAACAAGGCCACGATTATCGTGACCGAATTGCCGTATCAGGTGAACAAGGCGCGGTTGATCGAGCGCATTGCCGAACTGGTCCGTGAGAAGAAGATTGAAGGCATTACCGAGCTCCGCGATGAATCGGATAAAGACGGGATGCGCATCTTCATCGAGCTTCGCCGGGGCGAATTGCCGGATGTGATGCTCAATAATCTCTATCAGCAAACCCAGATGCAAAGCGTGTTCGGGATTAATATGGTGGCCCTGGTCGATGGCCAGCCCCGTACCCTTGGTTTGCGCGAGATTCTCGTGGTGTTTTTGCGTCACCGGCGCGAGGTTGTCACCCGCCGCACTGTATTCGACCTGCGCAAAGCGCGTGAACGGGCACATTTGCTGGAAGGGTTGGCGGTCGCGCTGGCGAATATCGATGAAATGATCGCGCTGATCAAGGCTGCCCAAACGTCCAATGATGCGCGTGAGGCCTTGATGGCGCGCGATTGGGATTCGGGCCTGGTGCGGACCATGCTG
Organism: Halothiobacillus sp.; assembly: GCA_035531235.1. Taxonomy (GTDB): domain Bacteria; phylum Pseudomonadota; class Gammaproteobacteria; order Halothiobacillales; family Halothiobacillaceae; genus Halothiobacillus. Next base: position 18,809 of record DATKTJ010000117.1, read on the forward strand.
GAGCGGGCTGATAGTCAGGCGTCGCGACCGGAAACTCTGCCGAGTGAATTTGGCCTTCAAGCGGATGAAAATTACCGGTTGTCCACCGAGCAGGCTCAGGCCATTCTGGAGATGCGCCTGAATCGTTTGACCGCGCTTGAGCAGGACAAGATCCTCGACGAGTACCGGGGCTTGCTGGAAAAAATCTTCGATTTGCTCGATATTTTGCGTTCTGAAACGCGGCTCATGCAGGTGATCCGCGATGAACTCACCGCCATGCTTGATGAGTTTGGCGATCAACGGCGTACCGAGATTGTCTTTGATTATGAAGATCTGTCCATTGAAGATCTGATTGCCGAAGAGGATCGGGTGGTCACCCTGTCTCGAGCAGGTTATATCAAGACGCAGTCTCTGACCGATTACCAGAGCCAGCGCCGGGGCGGACGAGGCAAGTCGTCCACCCGAATGAAAGACGAAGATGTCATCGAGCAGCTGCTCGTGGCCAGTACGCACGCCTGGGCCTTGATGTTCACCAACCTGGGCCGGGTCTACTGGCGCAAGGTCTATCAGCTGCCACAGGGCGCACGTGGTGCGCGCGGCCGTCCGATTGTCAATATCCTGCCGCTGCAGGAAGGTGAACGGGTCAACGCCCTGTTGCCGGTGCGCGAGTTCGTCGACGATCATTACATTTTCTTCGCGACCGCGACCGGTCAGGTCAAGAAGACGCCACTGGTTGATTTCTCACGTCCGCGTCAGGCGGGTATTATCGCCATCGACCTGCGGGATGACGACCGTCTGGTGGGCTCGGCACTGACGGATGGCTCGCGCGAACTGATGTTGTTCAGCAATACCGGAAAGTCGATCCGTTTCGCCGAGGGTGATGTGCGTTCGATGGGCCGCTCTGCCGGCGGGGTGAGGGGTATCCGTTTGGAGGCCGGGCAGCGTGTGGTCTCCCTGATTGTGGTAGGCGAAGGACAAGTGTTGACCGCCACGGAAAACGGGTACGGTAAACGTACGCCGATCGATGACTTCCCGCTGCAGGGTCGCGGCGGCCAGGGTGTCATTGCCATTCAAACCAGTGAACGTAATGGGGATCTGGTGGGCGCGGCATTGGTGGAAGATACAGATGAAGTGATTCTGATTTCCGATGCCGGTACACTCGTGCGGACTGAAATCGAGCAGATTTCTTCGGTTTCCCGGAACACTCAGGGCGTGATCCTGATTCGCCTGGGTGAAAATGAGCATCTGGTGCAGATTGCACCGGTGTCTGCCATGGATGATGTCCTGGCAGACGCTTTGGATGCGCAGGGCGATCCGTTGAGTGATCCCCTCAATGACCCGGGTGAACCTGATGAGGTAGGTGCCGACGGCGTATAACGTTCCCTCGGCTCGTTGCCGCCCGGCAGCGGGTCGGTTGTGCGGACCGGTCGATCTTCGTTGTTAAATTTTCAAGTAACTGGCGATTTTTGGAGTGAATAATGGCGCGTATATTTAATTTTGGGGCGGGTCCTGCCGTATTGCCGGTCGAAGTGCTGGAGCGGGCTCGGGACGAAATGCTGGATTGCGACGGCACAGGCATGTCCGTGATGGAGATGAGCCATCGCGGCAAGAAGTTCGTGTCGATTGCAGAAAAGGCCGAAGCCGACCTGCGCACCCTGATGGGCGTACCCGACAACTATAAGGTGCTCTTCCTGCAAGGCGGCGCCTCTTCCCAGTTCGCGATGATCCCGATGAACCTCAAGGCACTGGCTGCTTCAGGTTCTGCGGATTACCTCAATACCGGTCACTGGTCCGAAAAGGCCGTGAGCGAAGGTAAGCGTTTCGTCAACTTGAACCTGGTTGCCGACACCAAGAGCAGCAAATACACCACGCTGCCGGCACAAAGCGACCTGACGTTCAATCCCGATGCTTCCTATGTGCACTACACCCCGAACGAGACCATTGCTGGTGTCGAATTCGGCTATATCCCCGAGACGGGCGATGTTCCCTTGGTAGCGGATATGTCGTCCACCATTTTGTCCCGTCCGGTGGATGTATCGGAATTCGGCGTTATCTATGCCGGGGCGCAGAAAAACATCGGCCCGGCTGGTCTGACCCTGGTCATCATCCGTGACGATCTGATCGGTCACGCGGATGATTCGGTTCCCGCCATGTTCGATTACAAGACCCATGCCGACAATGGCTCCATGTACAACACGCCGCCGAGCTACGCGTGGTACATCGCCGGTCTGGTGTTCGAGCACTTGCTGGCGAACGGCGGGCTGAGCAAAATGGCCGAAATCAATGAGCGCAAGGCACGGAAACTTTATGCGGCGATCGACGGCAGCGGCGGTTTCTACCGTAATCCGGTCGATGTCCACGCTCGTTCCTGGATGAATGTGCCCTTCATTCTGAAGGACGATGCTTTTGACAAACCGTTCCTGGCCGAGGCTGAAAAAGCAGGGCTGTCTGCGCTGGCCGGCCATCGTTCCGTCGGCGGCATGCGTGCCAGTATCTACAATGCCATGCCGGAAGCCGGGGTCGATGCCCTGATCAGCTTCATGCAGGATTTCGCTCAACGTCACGGTTAATTTTTTATCTTCGAGGTTCTCATGTTCAAGATTCATACCCTGAATGCCATTTCAGCCAAAGGTACCGACCGCCTGCCGACGGATAAATACACCATCGACGCGGCGCTGACCGAGGCGGATGCCATTCTTGTTCGCTCCGCCAAGATGCACGATATGGATTTGTCGCCGTCCGTACTGGCCATTGGTCGTGCCGGGGCTGGCGTGAATAATATTCCCGTCGAAAAAATGAGCGAGCAGGGCGTGGTCGTGTTCAATGCGCCCGGTGCGAATGCCAATGCGGTCAAGGAACTCGTGATGGCCGGTATGCTGATGTCGATCCGCAATCTGGGTGCTGCCTGGGATTTCGCGCGCGGTCTCTCCGGTACTGATGAAGAAATCCACAAGGCCGTTGAGGCGGGCAAGAAGAATTTTGTCGGTTTCGAACTGCCGGGTCGTACCTTGGGTGTGATCGGTTTGGGCGCCATCGGCGTCCGTGTCGCCAACGCAGCCAGGGCGTTGGGGATGCGTGTCATCGGTTTCGATCCGGGTATCAGTATCGAGCGCGCCTGGGAACTGTCACCTGAAGTTCATCAGGCCGGTAGCGTGGATGAAGTTCTGGCCAAGGCCGATTTCATCAGTTTCCACGTGCCCTTGATCGATGCGACCCGCAACCTGATCAATGCCGAGCGTTTGGCCTTCATGAAGGAAAACGTCGTCGTGCTGAACTTCGCACGGGAAGGAATTGTGGATGAAGCGGCGATGGTTGCGGCCCTGGATGCGGGCAAGGCACACGCCTATGTATCGGATTTCCCAGGCAATCTGACCAAGAATCATCCCCGCTGCCTGACCTTCCCGCATCTGGGCGCCTCAACCGGTGAGGCAGAAGACAACTGCGCCATCATGGTGGCCGATCAGATTCGTGATTACCTGGAAAACGGTAATATCCGCAATTCGGTCAACTTCCCCGAAGTGCGTATGGCCCGTTCAGGTGCGCAGCGACTGGCGATTGCCAACCGGAACATGCCGGATATGGTCGGTCAGATTTCTCATATCCTGGGTAAGTCCAGCATCAACATTGAGCGGCTGATGAACGAGTCGCGCAAACAGTTGGCCTATACCCTGATTGACGTCGACTCTACCGTGCCTGCCGAGGCGCTGGCCGCGCTGCGTCAGATCAACGGGATTCTGCGCATCCGCGTACTGTAAGGTGCGCTGGTGACTGAGCGCGTCGATCCTGCGATTGATCCGTCCGATTGGCCGAGCACCTTGCCCGCCGTTAGGGCCAAGATTGATGCCCTTGATGGCGAGTTGCTGCGCCTGATTTCCGAGCGCGCCGGGCTGGCCGAGCGCGTGGCGCAGATCAAGCGCGCATCCGATGAGCCCGTGGGTTCCTTTTATCGTCCGGAGCGCGAGGCGCAGGTCTTGAACCGGGTGCGGGCGGTGAATCCCGGGCCCTTATCCGACGACACCGTCGCCTGGGTATTCCGGGAAATCATGTCGGCCTGTCTGGCTCTGGAGCAGCCCCTGACCATCGCCTGTCTGGGGCCGGCGGGTACATTCTCGGAGCAGGCCGCCGTCCGTGCTTTCGGCCATGGTGCGCGTCTGGCGCTCGAACCGGGCATTCCGGAGGTCTTTCGCGCAGTGGCTTCCGGCTCGGTGGACTTCGGTGTGGTGCCGGTCGAGAACTCGACGGAGGGCAGCGTATCCCAGACGCTGGATGCTTTGGCATTCGGTTCGGCAGGGTCGACCTGGGCGGCAGGCGATGTACTGATCTGTGGCGAGGTGTCGCTCAAGATCGATCAGCAACTGTTGGCACGTGCCGATAGCCTGGGGAAACAGCCGAAACGGATTGTTTCGCATGCCCAGTCTCTGGCGCAATGCCGGGAGTGGCTTGACGTCCATTATCCCGGGGTTGAGCGCATTGCGGTTCAAAGTAACGGCGAGGCGGCACGGATGGCTGCCGAATCCCCCGATATCTTTGCCATCGGCCCGCTTTTGGCGGCCGAGCGGCACAACCTTCAGGTTGCAGCCGCCAATATTCAGGATAGCGTGTTCAATACCACCCGGTTTGTCATGATTGGCCGGGAGGCCGTTCCGCCCTCCGGTCGTGACAAAACCTCTCTGGTGTTGTCGGTCAATAATGAGCCGGGCGCATTGGCGCAATTGTTGGCACCCTTGGCGGGCGCGGGTATCGATGTCACTCGAATCGAATCACGTCCGGCGCGTGATCGGGCGTGGAATCGCAAATGGGATTATGTGTTCTTCATTGACATTGAAGGCCATCAGGACGACCCGGCCGTACAGGCCGCGTTGACCCGGATGCAACCGTACTGCGGACGACTGGGTGTGCTGGGGTCCTACCCGCGCGCTGTGTCTACTGCTCCTTCTTCTTCCTGATCGTTGTAGCTTCATGAATAATTCCCAATGGTCCGATTCGGCTCACGAGGGCGAGATTCTGGCTGGCCAAGCGCTGGATTACGTTCGTGCCATTTTACCGTATGTTACCGGCAAGCCGATTGATGCCGTTGCGCGTGAATTCGGTCTGACGGATATCCTCAAACTGGCATCGAACGAGAATCCACTGGGCGCGAGTCCTCGGGCGACCGAGGCATTACGTCTACAAAACTGGGATTTGAATATCTACCCGGATGGCGGGGGATATGCCCTAAAAACGGCATTGGCCGCACAGTTCGCGTTGGAACCAACCGGGATCGTGTTAGGCAATGGCTCGAACGATTTGCTGGAGATGGTTGCGCGTGCTTATCTCGCTCCGGGCCGTAATGCCGTGTTCTCGGCGTATGCCTTTGCCGTTTACGCCTTGGCGACCCAAGCGACAGGCGCTCAGGCCAAGGTGGTTCCGGCGCTGCCGCCCGAGCATCCGGCCATGCCGTACGGCGCTGATCTTGCCGCCATGGCGCAGGCGATCGACGCAGACACCCGTGTCGTGTTCCTTGCCAATCCGAACAATCCGACCGGAACTTGGGTTGAGCGCGATGCGCTTTTGACCTTCTTGCAGGCTGTGCCGCCGACGGTGCTCGTTGTTCTCGATGAAGCGTATAGCGAGTATGTGGATCGTGCTGAGTTTCCTGATGGTTTGGCGCTAAGCCGTCAATTCCCGAATCTGGTGGTGACGCGTACCTTTTCGAAGATTTACGGTTTGGCTGCATTGCGGGTCGGCTTTGCCGTGGCGCACCCGGCCGTGGCATCGATGCTCGACCGGGTTCGTCAACCGTTCAATGTCAATCACCTCGCGTTGATCGCGGCGGAAGCCGCTTTGCAGGATGAAGATTTCCTGGCGCGTAGCCGTCGGGTCAACGCCGAAGGTCTTGGTTTCCTCCAGCAGGCATTTCAAGCCCGTGGTCTGGTGACGATCCCCTCCCTGGCCAATTTTATTACCGTACAGGTGGGCGTTCCTGCCGGTGTGGTGTTCGATGCCTTGTTGCGGGAAGGGGTGATCATCCGCCCACTGGGCGGCCAAGCTGATACGGGCGGGATTTCCTGTCATATCCGCATTACGATCGGTACGCAGGCGCAGAACGAGCGTGTTCTGGCGGCTTTGGATCGTGTATTGCCGCAACTGGCCGCTGCAGTAGGGCGAGCATCGTGATTCAACGTCTGGCATTGATTGGCATGGGCCTGATTGGCGGCTCGCTGAGCTTGGCGCTCAAGCAGCGCGGATTGGTTGGCGAAGTCGTGGGTTATAGTCGCCAGTTGCAAACCCGGCTCCGCGCCCGCGAATTGGGCATTATCGATATGCCGGTCGACTCGGTAGCCGACGCTGTCTCTGGTGCCGATGTCGTGTTTGTGGCCACGCCCGTTCAGGCCATGGCCGGTGTATTTCAGGCGATGGTTGGCGCCTTGTCACCCGATGCGCTGATTACCGATGGCGGGAGCGTGAAAGGGGCTGTAGTCGCAGCGGCAAAGCAGGCCCTAACCCCTGAGCAGTTTGCCCAGTTCGTGCCGGGACATCCGATTGCCGGTACGGAGCGCAGCGGGCCGGATGCGGCTTTTGCCGAGCTGTTCGTCAGCCATCGGGTGATTCTGACGCCGACCGCCGCGAACAGTGCGGAGATGGTTCGTCGTACAGAGGATTTGTGGCGATCGGTCGGTGCCCAGGTGGAATGCATGAGTGTGGATCACCACGACCATATTCTGGCGGCGACCAGCCATCTGCCACATGTGGCCGCATTCAGTCTGGTGTCCGCTCTGTCGCGTCTTGAAGAGCGCTATGAAGTGTTTCGCTATGCAGCCGGCGGTTTTCGGGACTTCAGCCGCATCGCCAGCTCCGACCCCGCCATGTGGCGGGACATCTGCCTCACCAATCGCGACGAGTTGCTGCCCATGCTCGATCATTACCTGACCGAACTGCACCAAATGCGCGATTTGATCGATCGTCGGGACAGTCAGGGTATCGAGCAGATGTTTGTCGGCGCCAAGGCCGTGCGCGATGCCCTGTATCGCCCCATCGAGCCTGAATCGATTTCGTCGGCGTCCGGGGCGGAATGATCCCCCCGATCCGGAAATTATTCTTTACTGATCTGAACATGAGCCGGAAATTCACCTTTCGGCCGTTATAACGAGTTTATCCGTCATGAGTCATTCCGTATCATCGGTCATCTATCTGACCCAGCCTTCAGAAGCTCGCCTGCAGGGTTCGCTGCGCGTGCCGGGCGATAAATCAATTTCCCATCGCTCGATCATGCTGGGTGCGCTGGCGGAAGGCGTTACACACATCACGGGGTTTCTGGAAGGCGAAGACAGCCTGAATACACTCAGATGCTTTCGTGCCATGGGCGTATCAATCACAGATCCCGTCGCTGGGGTGGTGCATGTCGAAGGGGTTGGTCTGCATGGTCTGAAAGCGCCGGAAAAACCGTTGTACGTCGGGAATTCCGGAACGTCGATGCGCCTGATGGCCGGGATTCTGGCCGGTCAGTCCTTCGATACCGTACTGGAAGGCGATGCGTCATTGTCCCGCCGTCCCATGAAACGGGTGATCGACCCGCTCACCCAGATGGGGGCCGTGATCGAGGCCGCCGAGGGCGGCCGCTCTCCTTTGACCATTCGGGGCAGCCAACGACTCAAGGCTATCAATTATGCCCTTCCTATGGCCAGCGCTCAGGTGAAGTCCTGTGTACTCCTGGCAGGGCTTTATGCCCAGGGTCGAACTTGTGCCACGGAACCCGCTCCGACGCGTGATCATACCGAACGCATGCTCTCGGGATTTGGCTACCCCGTGGAGCGCCAGGGGGCAACTGCCTGCGTGACCGGTGGTGGGTCCCTTCAGGGGCGGACGATCGACGTGCCCGCCGATATTTCTTCGGCCGCGTTCTTCATGGTTGCGGCGAGCATTGCCCGTCAGGCGGACATCACCCTCGAGCATGTCGGCATGAACCCGACCCGCACGGGTGTGATCGACATTCTCAAGGCCATGGGGGCGGATATTACCGTGCACAATCCCCGCACGGTCGGCGGCGAGCCGGTTGCGGATATACAGGTAAAGAGCGCTTGTTTGCGCGGCATCGATATTCCCGAACATCTTGTGCCTTTGGCGATCGATGAGTTCCCCGTCCTGTTCGTGGCGGCGGCCTGTGCCGAGGGCCGGACGGTGCTCACAGGGGCCGAGGAGTTGCGGGTCAAGGAATCCGACCGGATTGCCGTGATGGCCGATGGCCTCCAAAAGCTGGGCATCAATGCGCTCGCAACATCGGATGGCATGGTGATCGAGGGTCGGGGGACCGAGGATGCAATCTTCGGTGAGGCGGAAATCTGGAGCCAGGGCGATCATCGGATTGCCATGGCATTTGCAGTGGCTGGCCTTCGTGCGCGCGGCCAGATTCGGATTCATGACTGCCAATTTGTAGAAACCTCATTCCCGGGGTTTGCCACGTTGTTCAGGAACTGCGGCGGTGGGCTTGTCGATGCACAAGCAGAATCGGCAGGTGTGGCGCAATGAACCATGTGAAGATTGTGACCATTGATGGCCCCAGCGGATCGGGCAAGGGCACATTGGCACGCAGATTGGCTGACCGGTTGGGCTTTCACCTGCTTGATTCTGGCGCCTTGTATCGTCTGACGGCATTGGCCGCCCAAAGGCAGGGCGTGGCTCTGGATGCCCCGGCTGTCGCCGTCCTGGCGGAATCCCTGAATGTGCATTTCGCTGCGGATGGCGCTGCATTCCTCGACGACGTATGTGTGGACGATGTGCTCCGCACGGAAGAGACCGGCGCCATGGCTTCTCAAATCGCCGCTCGACCGGATGTGCGCGCGGCCTTGCTCGCTCGCCAGAAAGCCTTTGCACAGGCACCGGGCCTCGTTGCGGATGGTCGAGATATGGGGACGGTGGTGTTTCCGGATGCCCCCGCCAAGTTGTTTCTGGACGCCAGTGCCGAGGTTCGTGCAAATCGGCGTTATAAACAGTTGATCGAGCATGGTTTAAGTGCTAATTTAGCCGCCCTCATTGACGAGATCCGCGTTCGGGATGATCGTGATCGCAATCGGGCTGTTGCGCCGCTCAGGCCAGCTGCCGACGCGCTTGTGATCGACTCGAGCGATATCCCCATTGAGGCCGTGGAGGCGCAGATGTTGGAATACCTGCGCGCACGGGGGATTTGCTGATTTTTTGTGTTTAACCCTTTGTGACTGCCAACCCACGGATTCGGAATGGTCAGCCCTTTAACCACCACGACAGACAGCCATCCGGAACGTCTGGTCGTATTTTTTGGAACGTTGTATACATGTCTGAACAATTTGAAAGTTTTGCCGAACTCTTTGAAGAGAGTCAAAAAAATGCCGTGATGCAGGCGGGTGCCATTATTGAAGGCACCGTGGTCGGCATTAACGGTGACTTCGTCATCATTGATACCGGCTTGAAGTCTGAAGGTGTGATTCCCGCTGCCGAATTTTTCGATGAAAACGGCGAACTGACGATCAAAGTCGGTGATAAGGTTGATGTTGCCCTTGAGTCGGTTGAAGATGGGTTTGGCGAAACCAAACTGTCCCGCGAGAAGGCTCTGCGCGCCCGTGCCTGGACAGCGCTTGAAAAATCATTCAAGAACGAAGAAATCGTCACCGGCCGGATTACTGGCAAGGTCAAGGGTGGCTTCACCGTTGAAATGGGTGAAATCCGCGCATTCCTGCCGGGTTCACTGGTTGACGTACGTCCCATTCGTGACACCACTTACCTCGAAGGTAAGGATGTCGAATTCAAGATCATCAAGCTGGATCAGAAGCGCAACAACGTCGTTGTGTCGCGCCGTGCTGTTGTAGAGCAAGAGTACAGTGCCGAACGCGATGCGCTGCTCGACCAGCTGCAGGAAGGCATGGTGTTGCGCGGTGTGGTCAAGAACCTCACGGACTACGGTGCGTTCCTCGACCTGGGTGGCATCGATGGCCTGTTGCACATTACCGACATGGCCTGGAAGCGTGTCAAGCATCCTTCGGAAGTCGTAAATATCGGCGATGAAGTTGATGTCAAGGTGTTGAAGTTTGATCGTGAGCGCAACCGCGTATCGCTGGGCATGAAGCAGATGGGTGAAGATCCGTGGAGCGATCTGGCTCGCCGCTTCCCGATCAGTGCGCGTCTGTTCGGCAAGGTCACCAACCTGACCGATTACGGCTGCTTTGTCGAAATCGACAATGGCGTTGAGGGCTTGGTGCACGTGTCCGAAATGGATTGGACCAACAAGAACGTCAATCCGGGCAAGGTCGTTGCTGTCGGCGATGAAGTTGAAGTCATGATCCTGGATATCGACGAAGAGCGTCGCCGGATTTCTCTGGGCATGAAACAGTGTCAGGCCAATCCGTGGGATGCCTTTGCAGCCACGCACCAGAAGGGCGACAAGGTTTCCGGCCAGATCAAGTCGATCACCGATTTCGGCGTGTTCATCGGTCTGGATGGCGGCATCGATGGTTTGATCCACTTGTCCGACCTGTCCTGGAACGAAACCGGCGAAGAAGCCGTGCGTCAGTTCCGCAAGGGCGAAGAGATCGAGGCTGTGGTCATTGCCATCGATCCGGAGCGCGAGCGTATCTCTCTGGGCCTGAAGCAGTTGGAAACCGATCCGATCGGTGACTATGCCGCGGACAACCAGAAGGGCAAGATCGTGAACGGGACTGTTCGTGAAGTGGACGCACGGGGTGCCGTGGTTGATCTCGGTAATGGTGTTGAAGGTTACCTGCGCGCTTCCGACATCTCTCGGGATCGTATCGACGATGCCCGCACTGTCCTGAAGGAAGGCGATGCCGTTGAGGCCAAGGTCATGGGCGTCGATCGCAAGAATCGAATGGTCAGTCTGTCTGTTCGTGCCAAGGACTCTCAGGATGAATCCGAGGCCATGGAAGAAGTCAGCCGCGTCAGCGTCAGTTCCCCGACGTTGGGTGACCTGCTGAAGGAACAAATGAATCGTTCCGAATAAGTCGCTGATTTAAGCGTTCTATGAAACGCCATCTTTCCCGATGGCGTTTTTCGTTTCCAGATCGTTAGTTTGTTGTGTGTCGATCACACAGTAACGCCGAAAGCCTTTCAGGTGTTTTATTGCCCTCAGGCTTTCTGGGTTATTGGCTCAAGGCTCCGGTTGTGAAATCTCCCGAGCTTTGAAATCAGAAAATAGGATTACAAGAATGACAAAATCTGAATTGATCGATCGTCTGGCTGACCGGCAGAAATACCTGTCGATTCGCGATATTGATACGTCAGTCAAATTGCTGCTCGATGAAATGATTGCGTCCATGTCGCGCGGCGATCGGATTGAAATCCGTGGATTCGGTAGCTTTTCGCTCAATTATCGTAAACCAAGAATTGGTCGCAATCCGAAGTCCGGCGAAAGTGTGTCGTTGGAATCCAAGTACGTTCCGCACTTCAAGCCGGGTAAGGAATTACGGGAACGGGTCAATGAAAAAGCGGGTCAGACCGAGTAAGGCGTCATGACGCGACATTGCGCCCAACCCCGCCTTTACGTCGCGCTGGATTTTCCCGACCGGAAAACAGCCGAGGCCCTGGTCGATCAGCTTGATCCGACTGAGTGCGGACTCAAGGTGGGGAAGGAACTGTTTACACGTGCGGGGCCAGATCTCGTTCGTTTACTGGTGGATCGCGGGTTTCCTGTTTTTCTCGATCTGAAGTTTCACGACATCCCCCACACCGTGGCGCAGGCGTGCCGTGCAGCTTGTGACCTGGGCGTCAGCCTTGTGAATGTACATGCCACCGGGGGCCGCGCCATGCTTGCAGCGGCGCGCGAGGCGATCCCGTCAGGGGCTACCTCACCCGCGCTGATTGCGGTGACCGTTCTGACCTCGATGGCGGAGGCAGATCTGGCCGACATCGGTGTCAATCGTCCTTTGGCCGATCAGGTGACGGCACTGGCCCGCCTGACTTGTGATGCGGGACTGGATGGTGTGGTGTGCTCCGCCTGGGAGGCCGCAACCATGCGTTCGATCTTCACACAGCCCGATTCGGTTATCGTGACGCCGGGTATTCGTCCGGAGGGCAGTGCGCTGGATGACCAGACGCGGGTGATGACGCCCGAAGAAGCCATCGCAGCGGGGGCTACGTCTATCGTGGTCGGCCGGCCGATTACCCGCGCTCTGAATCCCGCCACCGTGGCGCACGCCATTGCCGAGCGCATTCGCGGCCGTTAACGGCTGCATCTGACCGGTGCGTTGGCATTATCAACCCGGTTGGCCAGCGTATCGTCTGTTACCCGCTTCTGTTAATTTCAAAACAAAATGCACGTTTTCGACACAGCAAGCAGAATCAATGCTGAGCAGTGATGACTGGTGCGGGCTGTTCGCGACTGTTCGCCAGGTTGGGCTCGTTACGCGTGCCGACCCAGATCATCAGATCGTGTAGGGCGCGAATATTCTCCACATACTGTACCGTCTCTTCTCCCCGTGCATACCCATACCGTAATTTCCGGTAAATCTTGGGGTCTGACAGCTCGGTGAGGCGTTCCCGCACATCTTGCCAGCGATTGGGGTTTCCACCCTGTTCGGCGGTCAATTTGAAGGCATCGCTAAGATGTCCGATTCCGATGTTATAAGCGGCAATGGCGAAATAGGTGAGATCGGGTTCCTTGGCTTGTTCGGGTACCTGGGTGCGTAACTGTGCCAGATATTTCGCGGCGCTCATGATGCTTTTGGCGGGGTTTCCGCGGTCATGCAGGCCGAGCTCCTGTGCGGTCGGCAGCATGATTTGCATGATGCCATAGGCGCCTTGATGCGAAGACGCATCCGGCTGCCATTTTGATTCCTGGTAGCCCATGGCCGCCAGCAGCCGCCAATCGATATCGTATTTCTCTCCGGCCGCTTTGAAGGCGGAGAGGTAGGGCGCGATCCGGCTTTCGACATCGTCGAGAAACTGTTGCGCGAGTCGCTGATCCAGTTGCTCGAATTGTGCATAGTGCCGGTCAATGAGATTCTTGAGTTCATGATTGCTGCGGATTTCGTTGAAAAAGACGACCGATGCATTGTAGAGCGACTTGTCGGCATGCCGGGAAAAAGCCCAGGCAAACGAGACGGGAGGGCCGAGGTCGATCGCCACATGAATCTTGTTGGATATCTTCTGACCGAGCATTGTTTCGTGGGACAGCATCACCGCATAATCGACTGCGCCCGATTCCAATGCCTTGAGGGTGTTAATCCCGGTGTCTTCCAGCTGGACCTGAATGGCATAGTCATGGGGATCGGGTGTGGCTTTGGTGCCTGCCGCAGCGTTCTGGCTGTCGGGTACGAGCAATCCTTTTTTGGCCTGTTCGGTCAGCCAGTTCTGGCTGCTTGACCCCTGTTCGACGGCCAGAGGCGCGTCTCCGATATCCTCCAGGGATTTTGGCTTTGGGACACCCTGCCGGTAGACCAGTTGACGGCGTACCGAGACATAGCTCGGCCCGTAACGGAACAGATGCTCACGGGCCAGACTGACGACCAGACCCGCTGCGGCAAAATCTGCCTTGTTCTCATCGACGAGCTGATAGGCCTCATTAATGTTCTTGGCGATGATGAACTTGACGCCCACGCCCAGGCGTAGGGCAAATCGTGTGACGAGATCATATTCCAGGCCTTGTGGCTGGTTCTTGTCCGGGACGTAAATCGTTGGATTGATCAACGTGGCAACCCGCATGTAGCCGCGTTCACGGATTTGCGTCAGTTGGGGTGTTCGTTCGAAGATGCTGTTAATCAGGATTTCCGAGCCGGGCGGGTGGGGCGTCAGCGGCGGATAGGTATGCAGCCACCAGCCGAGGGGGAGGGCGACCAGGAAGATCATGCCGATCCAGCGAACCCACCCGTATCCGGTAGGACGATCCGAATTGTGCATATCCCGGCCGCTACCCCTCATCGATCAAAGCGGCTTGTGAAGGGGGTGGCCCGGTGGTGATAACCCTGGCGGCGTCGCATCAGTATTTGTAACCGATGTGAATGGCGACGACGCCCAGGGTCAGATTATGCACGTCGACCTGATCGAATCCCTGATCCAGCATTATCTTCCGGAGTGCTTCCTGATCCGGATGCATCCGGATGGATTCGGCAAGATAGCGGTAGCTGTCGGCATCTTTGGCCAAGAGCTTGCCGAGTGCGGGCAAGGCGGTGAACGAGTAAAGATCGTAGGCCTTGCTGATCAGGGGTGATATGGGTTTGGAAAACTCCAGGACGACGACCCGCCCGCCCGGTTTGATCACGCGGGCCATCTCTGCCAACGCCATGGCCTTGTCGGTCACGTTACGCAGGCCGAATCCGATCGTGACGCAGTCGAAATAATTGCTGGGGAAGGGGAGGTACTGGGCATTGGCCAGGCAGTAGTCCACATTCTGGATGACGCCAGCATTGTCGAGTTTGGCGCGTCCTTCGCTCAGCATATGCGCGTTGATGTCGGAGAGAATCACTTGGCCCTTTTCGCCCACCAGGCCCGCCATCTTCAAGGCGAGATCACCGGTGCCCGACGCCAGATCGAGCGCCTTCATCCCGCGGCGCAGACCGGTGTGTTCCAGCGCGATGCGCTTCCATAGACGATGAATGCCGAACGACATGGCATCGTTCATCACGTCATAGCGATTGGCCACCGAATCAAAAACCTTGCCGACGAGTTTGACCTTCTCACTTTCGGGAACCTGTCGATAGCCGAAGTGGGTCTGTTCGCTCATGTTTTGCTCCTGGGTGAGGGGTCGGCCTGCTGGGATTCTGCTAAGACATCTTTAATTTTCAAAGTGGCGGGTGCGGGTTGCTTGTCGTGCGCCATGCCCACGGCGTTAAGCCGTTCCAGGTAATTTTGCCACAGACTGTCGTGCGTTGCGCATAACTCGTGCAGCGTATCCCAGTCGTACAGACCACTGTCGTGTCCATCATCAAACACGGGTTTGATTGCATAACGACCCACTGGTTCCAGTGCGATGATGCGGACCTGTTCCTTGCCGAGGACGAGCATGGGTTCGCCGCCGCCATGTCCGCGCACCTCGGCCGAAGGGCTGAACACGCGCAGGAATTCACTGGTGAGCGTGCCCTGCAGTCCATCGGAAAACCGGATAAAAAGGGTCTGGTCGGTCTTGTTGAATTTCAGTTCGGTGGCGCTGTTTTGCATTGTCCATTTGCTCCGGGCTAGAGAATATATCGGCTCAGGTCTTCATCCTTGGCCAGGGCGCCGAGGCGATTTTCCACGAAGTCGGCATCGATTTCCAGGTGTTCGCCTGCCCGCGCGTCGGCACTGAACGTCAGTTGTTCGAGCAGATGCTCCATCACCGTGTGCAGGCGGCGCGCACCGATATTTTCCGTACGGCGATTCACCTCGAAGGCAATCTGGGCAATGCGCGCAATGGCGTCGTCGGTGAATTGGATCGAGAACTGTTCGGCGGCCAGCAGGGCAATGTGCTGACGAATCAGGGCGGCATCCGGTTCGGTCAGGATGCGGATGAAATCATCAGCTGTAAGGGCGTCGAGTTCCACACGGATCGGCAGACGGCCCTGCAACTCCGGGATGAGGTCCGAGGGTTTGCTCAAATGAAAGGCGCCTGACGCGATGAACAGGATGTGGTCCGTCTTGACCATACCCAGCTTGGTATTGACCGTCGAGCCTTCGATAATGGGTAGGAGGTCGCGCTGAACACCTTCCCGCGAGACTTCACCGCCCCCTTGTTCGGCGCGCTTGGCCACTTTGTCGATTTCGTCGATGAAGACAATACCGTGCTGCTCGACGCGTTCCAGCGCCTGCAGGCGAACCTCTTCCTCATTGACGAGGTTGGCTGCTTCTTCCTCGGTAATGACTTTGAGTGCCTCGGGGACCGGCAGTCGCCGTGACTTGGTCTTGGTTTGGCCCAGATTCTGGAACATGCCCCGGATCTGACTGGTCATTTCTTCCATGCCAGGCGGGGACAGGATGTCGACATGCGGCTGGGATTGCTGCACTTCGATCTCGATTTCACGGTCATCGAGTTCGCCGGCACGCAGTTTCTGGCGGAATTTTTCGCGGGTATTGTGATAGGCCTCATCTCGATGGGAGTCGGCTGTGCTCCAACTCTCTTCGCGCGGAGCCGGGAGCAGGGCATCAAGTACCCGGTTCTCGGCGGCCAGTTCCGCCTTGTCGCGCACGACGACCATGGCCTCCTGCCGTTGCATCTTGAGTCCGACATCCGCCAGATCCCGGATGATCGATTCGACGTCACGACCCACATAACCGACTTCGGTGAACTTGGTTGCTTCGATCTTGAGAAAAGGTGCCCCGGCCAGCTTGGCGAGCCGGCGGGCAATCTCGGTCTTGCCCACACCGGTCGGGCCGATCATCAGGATATTCTTGGGGGTGATTTCACCGCGCAGCGGTTCCCCGATCTGTTGTCGCCGCCAGCGATTGCGCAGGGCGATGGCAACGGAGCGCTTGGCGGCCTGTTGGCCGACGATGTGCTTGTCGAGCTCGTCGACGATTTGCTGTGGGGTGAGGTTCATGTGTCGAGGACCTCGATAGTCAGATTGTGGTTGGTGTAAATGCAGATATCACCCGCAATGTTCAGTGCGGCCTCCACGGTGGCCCGGGCATCGAGCGGCGCATGTTGCAGCAGGGCGGTGGCCGCGGCTTGGGCAAAGGCACCACCGGAACCGATGGCGATGAGATCCGTTTCCGGTTCGATTACGTCCCCGTTGCCGCTGATGGTCAGCATGTGGGTTCGATCGGCCACCACCAGCATGGCTTCCAGACGCCGCATGGCGCGATCGGTTCGCCATTCTTTGGCCAGTTCAACGGCGGAACGCAGGAGGTTCCCGCCGTATTTTTCCAGCTTGCCTTCAAATTTTTCAAACAGCGTGAAGGCATCGGCGGTGGCTCCGGCAAAGCCTGCGAGTACCTGTTCGTTGTACAAACGCCGCACCTTGCGGGCATTGCCTTTCACCACGGTGTTGCCCAGCGTGACTTGGCCATCGCCACCGATGACGGTTTGCCCATTTTTACGTACGCACAAGATTGTGGTGCCGTGAAAGTTTTCCATTCAAATTTGCCTGATTTAACGAAGTTGGCCGACTGGGGACGATGCCCGGATCGAGAGAAACGAATCACGACCATCCGTGCTGATCGCAAATCCTCTACGGGTATTGGGGTCGGGCGGGGGAAATATCAATCCCGATCGGCGATTGTTTCTGATGCCGGGCTGGATCGCTGTCGATTTGCCCGGGGGTGGGCCGCCTCATAAACTTGTGCCAGGTGCTGAAAATCCAGATGGGTGTAAATTTGTGTGGTGGACAGGCTTTCGTGGCCGAGCATTTCCTGCACGGCGCGCAGATCCCCGGAAGATTCCAGCACGTGGGTGGCGAAGGCGTGGCGCAATTGGTGCGGGTGCAATGCCTGGCCCAGCCCGAGTTGCGCACTCAGCCTGTCAAGACGCAACTGTACCGAGCGTGTCGTCAGCCTGCCGCCATGCCGGTTAACAAACAGCGCGGTTTCAGCCGGGTCGCGCAGCATCGTCTGGCGCAGGGGCAGCCAGGCCCGCACACGCTCGATTGCGCGGCTGCCCACCGGCACCAGTCGGGTTTTTTCTCGTTTGCCGGTAACGCGGGCGATGCCTTCGGTGAGGTCGACATCGGCGAGATCAAGGGTGACCAGTTCAGCCACGCGCAAGCCGCAGCTATAAATCAACTCGAACAGACAACGGTCTCGTTCCAACAGTCTGGGGTCGGTCGCAGAAGGGGTGATCGGGGCGTCCAGCAACTGGTTGAGCGTTTCGATCGTGGGTGCATGGGGCAGCTTCCGGGCAGCCTTCGGGGCCTTGAGACTGTTCGGGTCCGCCGGGCATCCCAGAACGCGATCATGCCAGCAGCGTAGCAGCCAGCGCAGTGCCGAGGTCTTGCGCGCAATGCTGCGCGAGTCGAGCGATCGTTGCTGACAGTGGGCGAGGTATCCCCTCAGTCGACGATCATCGATTTGCTTTGGTTGGTTGAGTTGCTCGTTCTGAAGATAGGTGGCGAATTGCGTCCAGTCTGTCAGGTAGGCTTGTCTTGTTTTGGCGGACAGTCGGGTGCTTTCATTCAGGCAGTTGCGGGCGATCAGAAAGGCGTCGCCCAAGTTGTTGCTCTGAATGGCGGTCGGAATCTGAGCGGGGCGGCTGGCGGCTGGCGGCATCCCGTTTTCGGCTCAGGAACGAACCGGTTCGCGGAGGAAGGCTGCGGCCAGTTCGCCGATCTGCTTCAGAAACAAGGTGCCCTGGCTGGGATTGAAACCATCCGGTGCAAATCGGCCCAGGGCCAGAATGAGTTCGGTCTCGGGACGGGGTTTCAGCACGATCAGGGCGGCTGAGCCGGTTTCGGGGAAATCCGCACCGAACAGTGTGCGTCGTTGTGCATCGTTCAGGCGGCCGCACAGCGGTGATTCGCTCGATAGCCAGCCCTGCAGGGAAGCCATTTGATCCGCAGAGAATTCCGATAGAGACAGCACGCGGATCATGTCGATCGTGAAGTGATTGTGAATGATGGCGCACAGGCGTTCCGGGCTGCGTTGCGCCGTGCCAAGCAGATCGAATGCGAGGTCATGCATGATCTGGTCGAGTCGCGCATTGCTTTCGGCGGCCACGTGCAGCTGGGTGATCTTGTGCTCCTGACGGGCAAGACGTTCGCGCCAAAGGCGTAATTGCACGTGCGGCAGCGAGGCCACACCCGCTGGCGGGTACGGGAGCTCGAGTTCGGCGACCAAGTCCGGATCTTCGGCAAGCAGGTGTTCCAAGGTGGCACGCAACTGGTTTGCAACCTGTTGTGTCAGGAAGTCAGGGTGCTCGTTCAGAAATGCGGCAACTTGCCTGGTATCCAAGGGGGGTTGCGGGGTTTCGGGCAAGCGGGCGGCGGCAGTGGCTTCAGTCATGATTTTTATAGGATCATCCAGTGAGATGAATGAACCATACCCCGAATACGACCCTGCCGCAATCGCCTTTCTCGCGCCGTTTTGGGGCGGCGGCTTTTCAGCCTGCCGGGATTGCTTTATGATCGCGGGCCTTGGCCGGATTCCGGTTTCGATGCTTTATTGATAATGCATTCGAGCCCCGGAATTTGTTTGCCGATCATTTTATTATCCAGATTCGGGACATGCTGCCGGTTTACCGTCATTCCATACCGTATCGCCCCTGAAACACGCGGCTTTTTGTAGGAGTCGCCACTGCCAAAGGAGAGCGTCATGCCGACGATTACCCTACCCGATTCTTCCCAGCGTCATTTTGATCACCCCGTCACACTGGCCGAGATAGCCGCCGACATCGGCGCCGGACTTGCCAAGGCCGCCATCGCAGGCAGGATCGACGGCAAAATCGTCGATTTGTCCCGCATCGTGGATCATGATGCCGCCATTGCGATTGTGACGGCAAAAGATGCCGAAGGTCTGGAGGTCATCCGACACTCCACGGCGCATCTCATGGCTCAGGCCGTCAAGCAGCTGTATCCATCGGCACAGGTGACGATCGGTCCCGTGATCGATTCGGGCTTCTACTATGATTTCTACTTTGATCGCCCGTTCAATGACGAGGATCTCGAACAGATCGAGCAGCGCATGCACGAACTGGCCGCCAAGGGCGATGATCTGAGCCGCAAGGTGGTCGCTCGGGATGAGGCCATTCGATTCTTCGACGATCTGGGCGAGGCATTCAAGGTCGAGATCATCGAAAGCATCCCCGAGAGCGAAGAGTTGACCCTGTATACCCAGGGCGATTTCACCGATTTCTGCCGCGGCCCGCACGTGCCGAACACCCGTGCGCTCAAGGTCTTCAAATTGATGAAGGTTGCCGGGGCGTATTGGCGCGGGGATGCCAAGAACCCGATGTTGACCCGCATCTATGGCACGGCCTTCGCCAGCGACAAGGAACTCAAGGCTTATCTGCACCAGCTGGCCGAGGCCGAGAAACGCGACCATCGCCGCATCGGCAAGCAGCAAAACCTGTTTCATTTTCAGGAAGAAGCGCCGGGCCTCGTGTTCTGGCACCCCAAGGGCTGGGCGGTCTGGCAGGTGATCGAGCAGCACATGCGCCAGGTGTATCGGCAATCCGGCTACGCGGAGATTCGATGCCCGCAGATACTGGATGTGTCGCTCTGGAAGCGTTCCGGTCACTGGGACAATTATCAGGAAAACATGTTTTTCACGGAGTCCGAAAAACGGACTTTCGCCGTGAAGCCCATGAATTGCCCGGGCCACGTCCAGGTATTCAACCATGGCCTGCACAGTTATCGCGACCTGCCGATCCGCTATGGCGAATTTGGCGCCTGTCATCGCAACGAACCGTCGGGCGCACTGCATGGCATTTTGCGTGTGCGGGGCTTTACTCAGGATGATGGTCATATTTTCTGCACCGAGGCGCAAATCGAGCCTGAAGTGCGTGCTTTTCATGCGCAGGCGCTGGCGGTGTATGCCACCTTCGGGTTTACCGATATTCAGGTGAAAATCGCCCTGCGGCCCGATAAGCGTCTGGGTTCGGATGACGTATGGGATCAGGCCGAAGCCGCATTGCGGGGCGCGTTGAGTGCGGCAGGCGTTGCCTGGACGGAATTGCCGGGCGAGGGCGCATTTTACGGACCCAAGATCGAGTATCACTTGAAAGATGCGATCGGCCGGACCTGGCAACTGGGTACGATTCAGGTCGATTTCATGATGCCCGAACGTCTGGGCGCGACTTATGTCGACGAGCATAGCGATCGACGTCATCCGGTGATGCTCCATCGGGCCATCGTCGGCTCGATGGAACGTTTCATCGGGATTCTGATCGAGCATCATGCGGGCTATCTGCCGCTGTGGTTGGCACCGGTGCAGATGATGGTCATGGGGATTACGGATAAGCACGGTGCCTATGTGCAAAACGTCGAGGCACGCCTCAAGGCAGCGGGCTTGCGTGCCGAAGCCGATATTCGCAACGAGAAGGTCGGTTTCAAGATTCGCGAGCACACACTGGCCCGCGTTCCTTATCTCCTGGTGGCGGGGGATCGCGAGATGGAAACCGATTCGGTGGCCCTGCGTACCCGCGAAGGTGAGGATCTGGGGGTGATCACCGTGAATGACTTGATCGAACGTTGTCTGCAGGAGATCCAGATCGCGTCACAGGGCGGTGCGCACTGATCTTTCTTCTTCCGGATGGGCCGCCGCTGGACAAGCCCCGTTATTATTAATGGGGCGTTTTGTGGCACTAGGGCGGACAATCTTGTTTCAATGCCTGTCGATGCGTATTACCATGGCGCGATGATTAAGATCAGTGACCGGATGGTCTGATCAGGTGGTCATCGGCCAATGCGTTCATAGCCATTGCTTGCCGTGATCGATTTTTAGGAATTTCGAGGATAAGAAGATAGCTCAGCTCCGTGCACAAAATACGCCCCCCGCGCGCGACCCCGATGAAGCGCGTATCAACAGTGAAATCACCGCCCGTGAAGTTCGACTGGTCGACGAAAACGGCGAACAGCTCGGGATCGTTCGCACTCGTGACGCACTGGCGCGTGCCGTCGAAGTGGCCCTGGACCTGGTTGAGGTAGCACCCAATGCGACCCCGCCGGTCTGCAAGATCATGGATTACGGCAAATTCAAGTATCAGCAGAGCAAGAAGCTGGCTGAGGCCCGCAAGAAGCAGAAGCAGATCGAGGTCAAGGAAATCAAGTTCCGACCGGGAACCGAGGACCATGACTACCAGGTGAAAATGCGCAATATCGTGCGTTTCCTTGAGGATGGCGACAAGGCCAAGATTACCCTGCGTTTCCGAGGCCGAGAAATGGCCCACAAGGAAATTGCCGGTGAGTTGCTCGATCGGATCGAACGCGATCTGGCCGAGTTGGCGGTTGTTGAGCAGCGTCCGAAGATGGAAGGCCGTCAGGTGACCATGGTGATGGCGCCGAAAAAGACCAACTAAGGGTCGTGCTGTTGTCCGTATACGGTTAAATCATGCGGACAACGTAATTCCATTCTTGCTTTTTTCCCTGCTTGGATTTATTATTTCGCGCCGCTATTGGCTGGTCAGCAATGATCAAAGCCAAGGGCGCGTACCCCGATCGGGTGGGTTCGCAATACGTATGGCCGGGTAGTCCCGACGCGTTGAACGAACTGACCTTGCGTGGCGCATGATTCATGCGACAGTGCTGGATTGGGGACATTAGCCTCTTGCACGTTAATTAACTCCGACGTGCTGGGTATCTAAAAACAACGGTAAAACTGGAGTCGATCATGCCGAAGATCAAATCAAATCGCGGCGCTGCCAAGCGGTTCAAGATCACCGCTGGTGGTATTAAGCGAAAGCAGTCGCATATGCGACACATTCTGACCAAGAAGTCCTCCAAGCGGAAACGCCAGTTGGGTTCTCCTTCGTATGTCCACGAGCACGATGTGGCTTCCATCCATCGCATGCTGCCCTACGCTTAAGGAGAATTGACACATGGCCAGAGTAAAACGTGGCGTCAATGCGCACGCCAAGCACAAAAAAGTTCTCGATAAAGCCAAAGGCTACTACGGTGCCCGTTCGCGGACCTTCCGCGTAGCGCACCAGGCAGTTACCAAGGCCGGGCAATATGCCTACCGTGACCGTCGTGTGAAGAAACGGGTTTTCCGCTCATTGTGGATTACGCGGATCAACGCCGAAGCACGCAACAACGACCTGTCCTACAGCCGTTTGATTGAAGGCATTCATAAAGCCAACATCGAAATCGATCGCAAGGTTCTTGCTGATCTGGCGGTATTCGATAAGCCGGCATTCGCAGCTATTGCCGCGCAAGCCAAGGCAGCGTTGGGGCTGTAAAAAATATCCTGCTTCAACCGAAGTGATATTTGGATACAATCAGGCGCTCATTTGGGCGCCTTTTCGTTGGGTGAGTGGATCATCGGCCCGGCCATTCTGGTGTCGATGCGTTTTCCCCGCGACTTTATTCGTGTGTCCTGGTCTCGTCTTGCGGAGGCAAGCAGGGCGGATTGGGCGCTATTCGGCCCTGCTTCAGGGGTTTCTCCGATTTGTTGGGAGTGGGTTTGTGACTGATCAATTGGCAGGCATGCAGGCTGAGGCGTTGAGCCTGATCCATCAAGCCGATGCGATGACGGCTCTTGAGGAAGTCCGGGTACAGTACACCGGAAAAAAAGGCCAGATTACCCAGCTCATGAAGGAACTGGCTGGACTCGATCCCGAAGCACGTCGGGCTCGTGGTGCAGAAATCAACGCCGTCAAGGATGTCATCATTGATGCCCTGAACCGGCAGCGGGAGAACCTTGAGGCTGCCGCGTTGCAGCTGCGCCTTGCTGCCGAACGTGTTGATGTGACGCTACCGGGGCGGGGCTCGTTACCGGGTGGCATTCATCCGGTCAATCGCATTATCCGTCAGGTGACAGCCATTTTCGGTTCCATGGGGTATACCGTGGCCGAAGGCCCGGAAATCGAAGATGACTGGCACAATTTCACGGCCCTGAATATTCCGCTGACGCACCCGGCGCGCGCGATGCACGATACCTTCTATTTCGATGCCCAGCGTTTGTTGCGGACGCATACCTCGCCCGTTCAGATCCGCACGATGCAGGCGAACACGCCGCCGCTGAAGGTGATCGCCCCTGGTCGTGTTTATCGTTGCGACTCGGACATGACTCACTCGCCGATGTTTCATCAGATCGAAGTGCTTTATCTGGACGAAGAGGTTCGTTTCACCGATCTGCGGGCCACATTGGAGCAGTTCCTGAGTGCCCTGTTCGAGCGTGAGGATCTGCCGATCCGGTTGCGGCCGTCTTTCTTCCCATTCACGGAGCCATCGGCCGAGGTCGATATCCAGTGTGTGCACTGCCAGGGCAAGGGCTGTCGCGTCTGCAAGAAGACGGGGTGGATCGAAGTGCTGGGCAGTGGCATGGTGCATCCCAATGTCTTGCGTGCGGTCGGGCACGATCCCGCCAAGGTCAGTGGCTTTGCCATTGGCATGGGCGTGGAGCGTCTCGCCATGTTGCGTTATGGCGTGGATGATCTGCGCGCCTTTTTCGATAATGACCTGCGTTTTCTTGAGCAGTTCGTTTGAGCCGATTGTTCGGATTCCGGACTGGTCTTCGGTTCGGGTTCCGATCAAGATATTTTCAATGATTCGACGACGAGAGTTCCATGCGATTTTCTGAACAATGGCTGCGTGAGTGGATTGCCCCGGCTGTGGATACCGCTACCCTGGCACATCGTCTGACGATGGCGGGCCTGGAGGTGGACGCCATCGAGCCTGCCGCACCGGCTTTTACCGGGATTGTGGTGGGCGAAGTGTTGTCTGTCGCGCGTCACCCGGAGGCTGACAAGCTCAATATCACCCGTGTGACCGATGGTGAGGCCGAATATCAGGTGGTCTGCGGCGCGCCCAATGTACAGGCCGGTATGCGTGTGCCCTTTGCCCGGATCGGTGCCGTGCTTCCCGGCGGCATGACCATCAAGCAGGCCAAGCTCCGGGGTGTGGAGTCGGCCGGCATGCTATGTTCGGCGACTGAATTGGGTTTGCCGAGCGATCTGGACGGTTTGTGGGCATTGCCCGACGATGCACCGGTGGGTGCGGATATTCGGGCCTGGCTAAAACTTGACGATTCGGTGATCGAACTCGGCATTACCCCGAACCGTGGCGATGCACTGTCGATTCTGGGGCTGGCGCGCGAATGTGCCGCATTGTTCGATCAGCCCTATGCCGGACCAGCCTTTCAGCCACCGGTCGTTGCCAGTGCTGAATCGGTTCGCGCCCGGATCGCTGCGCCGGATGACTGTCCGAAGTATCTGACCCAAACGATCAGCGGGATTCCGACACATCGTCGGACGCCGCTCTGGTTGGCCGAACGGCTGCGTCGTGCCGGCATCAAGGTGATCGAACCCATCGTTGATATCTGCAATTACGTCATGCTGGAGCAGGGTCAACCGCTACATGCGTTTGATGGTCACAAGCTTCAGGGTGATCTGGTCGTGCGCCGTGCGCAGGCACAAGAGCCGCTCATGGCTTTAAATCAGCAGGCACTCGTCCTGGACGAATCATGTCTGGTGATTGCCGACGATCAGGGGCCCGTTGCGCTGGCGGGTATTATCGGCGGTCTGGAGAGTGCGGTAGACGCCGGGACCGACCGTATCGTGCTTGAGTCCGCGCACTTTGTCCCTGCGGTGATTGTGGGGCGCGCGCGCGCGTTCGGCCTGACGACTGACGCCGCTTTCCGATTCGAGCGGGGCGTCGATCCCTGTTTGCCTGAGAACGCCCTGGCGCGTGCCGCCGAGTTGATTGTCGGTTTGCTCGGCGGTACGGCGGGTCCGATTTCCGTAGCTGATGGTGGTCGGGTTATCCCCGTCCCTGCTGCTATTCCCCTCGACCTGACTTGGGCCGAGCGTCGTCTGGGACTGGCCGTGTCCATGCAGACTGCCACCCAATATCTGAGTGCCCTTGGATGCGTGGTCAGCAGTGACGTATCCGGTGTGCTTCAGGTCATTCCACCGACGCATCGTTTCGATCTTGCCATTCCAGAGGATTTGCTTGAGGAATTGGCGCGTTTGATCGGTTTTGACGCATTTCGAGCGCCAATGGGGCGAGCGCCACTGACCATCCGCCGCGAGCCTGAAACCATGAATACGCCAGCGGATGTGGCGGACGTCATGAGCGGACTCGGATTCTTCGAGGCGATTACCTATAGCTTCATTGATCCCGCCATCGCTGAATTGGTGACATCTGAAGCCCCCATTCGCCTGGCTAATCCCATTTCCAGCGAAATGGCGGTCATGCGTCAGAGCCTGTGGCCCGGTTTGCTTCAGGCGATTCGCTTCAACCAGAATCGTCAGCAGGGGCGGGTGCGGCTGTTTGAAATTGGTCGCGTATTCACGGGTGATCTCGATCATGTGGTCGAAACCGATCAATTGGCGGCGGCAGTCTGTGGTTCGCGCCTCCCCGAGCAATGGGGCGATAAAGAGGCACCGGTCGATTTCTTCGATCTCAAGGGTGACGTGGAATCCATGTTGCTGGGTTTGGGGTTTGCCCTGTCGCCCGGGGCGGACGAACGTTCGGTGGTGACCTTCCAGGCGGGGCGTCATACTGCGCTGCATCCGGGACAAACGGCCGAAATTCTGATTGATGGGGTGCCGGAAGGTTGGATTGGCGCCTTGCATCCGCAACTGGTTGAAAGTCTGGATCTGGTCGGTCCTGTCTATGTGTTTTCGCTCAACATGGCAAAACTGCGCCAACGGAAACTACCGGCTAACCGCCCGCTTTCCCGTTTCCCGCAGGTTCGTCGGGACCTCGCGCTGCTCAAGCCGGACCACCTTCCGGCCGCAGTACTCTTGGATATGATCCGCCAGGATGCCCCGGAGTCCTTGCGCTCGGTTGGATTGTTCGATCGGTACGTGGGCACCGGTATTGAACCGGGTTACGAAAGTATTGCATTGAAGCTTGTTTTTCAGAATTATGAACGTACTCTGACGGACGAAGAAATTATCGCTATAATCAGCGACATACGCGCTAAACTTGCGCAACACGATATTTATTTGCGCACTTGAAGGATTTTATTTCATGGCTTTAACCAAAGCAGACCTTGTCGAAAAACTGCACACCGAACTTGGCCTCAACAAGCGAGAAGCTAAGGATTTTGTTGATATTTTCTTTGAGGAACTCCGTGCTACGCTGGAGGTGGGCGAGGAAATAAAACTGTCCGGATTCGGGAATTTCCAGTTGCGCGACAAGAATGAGCGGCCAGGCCGCAATCCGCGTACCGGGGAAATGATTCCTGTTTCGGCGCGTCGTGTGGTGACCTTCCGGGCGGGGCAGAAGCTCAAGACGATGGTCGAAGCCTATGATGGCACGCTTGCCTCCTGAAACGGGCTTGCCCCCGATTCCCAACAAGCGATATTTCACGATTGGTGAGGTGGGGGCTTTGTGCGATGTGAAATCGCACGTGTTGCGTTACTGGGAGCAGGAATTTTCCCAACTCAAGCCGTCCAAACGACGCGGGAACCGGCGTTATTATCAACGGCACGACATCGAATTGATCCGCCTGATCCGGGCATTGCTCTATGATCAGGGATTCACGATTGCCGGTGCGCGACAGCAGTTGTCCCAGGGGCAGAAGCCCTTGCCACGTGTCGAGTCCGGGACGACAGAAACGGTGCGTGAATGGGATTTGTCGCGGGTGGCGATTGATTCCGAAGGGCGGGAGCCTGCTTCGGTGGAGGCGGTAGCTTCCGCAGTCGCTGAATCCGACCTGCCTCCCATCGTGGACATGCCGCCGGTGCTCAATGGCATGCACATCGAGTCGCCTGCGGCGCCCATGTCGCTCGGAGATATTCGCCGTTCCCTTGAGTTGATTCTGCACGATCTGGAACAGAATTTTTAGTCGTGCCGATCGTTTTACTGTTCTGTTCAGGAATATCTTCCCTGAAAGAACGGCTTCAATTTTCGGATGCATCCATGAGATGCACTCGGTCGTTTTTAAACCATTATTTATAAAATCAGGGGCATGATGAATACGAAGACCGGATTCAACAAGGTGGTATTGGCCTACTCAGGTGGCTTGGATACCTCGGTGATTCTCAAATGGCTGGAAGAAACCTACCAGTGTGAAGTGGTTACCTTTACCGCCGACCTCGGTCAGGGCGACGAACTGGAACCGGCGCGCACCAAGGCCCAGAAAATGGGCGTGAAGGACATTTTCATCGAGGATCTGCGTGAAGAATTCATTCGCGATTTTGTATTCCCGATGTTTCGCGCCAACGCGGTCTATGAAGGTGAGTATCTGCTGGGCACCTCGATTGCTCGTCCGCTGATCGCCAAGCGCCTGATCGAGATCGCCAATGAAACTGGTGCGGATGCGATTTCTCATGGGGCGACCGGCAAGGGCAACGATCAGGTTCGTTTCGAATTGGGTGCTTATGCGCTCAAGCCAGGGATCAAGGTGATTGCCCCTTGGCGCGAATGGGATCTCACCTCCCGTGAAACCCTGATGGCCTACGCCAAGAAACATGATATTCCCGTAGATTTTGCGGCTGCGGGTAAAAAATCACCCTACTCGATGGATGCCAATTTACTGCATATCTCCTATGAAGGCGGGAATCTTGAGGACCCTTGGTGGGAGCCGGAAGAAAGCATGTGGCGCTGGTCCGTATCCCCGGAAGCCGCCCCCAATCAGGGTGAGGAGTTGACGCTGCGTTTTGAGAAGGGTGACCCTGTCGCCATCAATGACGAAGTGCTCTCGCCTGCGACCTTGTGGGCGCGACTCAATCAGATCGGCGGCGCGCATGGCATCGGTCGCCTGGATCTGGTCGAAAACCGTTATGTCGGTATGAAATCACGCGGCTGTTATGAAACCCCGGCGGGCACTGTCGTTCTTAAAGCCCATCGCGCACTCGAATCACTTACCTTAGATCGTGAAGTCGCTCATCTGAAAGATGACCTGATGCCGCGCTATGCCGAGATGATCTACAACGGTTACTGGTGGTCGCCTGAGCGCATCATGCTGCAAACGGCAATCGATGCCTCGCAGGCTTACGTGAACGGCGAGGTTCGGTTGCGTTTGTACAAGGGCAACGTTCAGGTGATCGGCCGCCGATCGGATGACACGCTCTTTGACCCAACCATCGCGACCTTCGAAGATGATGCGGGTGCCTATGACCAGCGTGATGCAGCGGGTTTCATCAAGCTCAATGCGTTGAGAATGCGAATCGCAGCCAAGGCCGGCCGCGTGTTGTGAGTGCAGTGTGGTGCACCGATAGCCCAGTGCGGGCGGTATAGGGACTTGACATGCCATTGTTCGGGAAGCACGTCGTGATTATGCGTAACGACCGGCCTGCCATCGGGTACTTCTGGTTGGTCGTTCTGCTGGTTCTGGTTGGTGCTTTCCCGCCGGTGCAGGCAGCCCAAAAAATGGATCACGTGATCACCGTTGGCGTTCTCGCCTACGATGGCAAGCAACGGACACTGGCGCGCTGGCAGCCTACCGCCGATTATCTTTCAGCGCAGAACCCCGACGATCATTTTCAGATTGAACCGCTTTTCCAATCGGAACTCGCTGCCGCTGTGCGCGAGGGTCGGTTGGATTTTGTTCTGACGCAACCGCTGCAGTTTGTTGCGCTGTCCAGACAGGATAACGTCTGGCCATTGGCCACCATGAGCCTGCGTTCACCGAACGGTAAACTTGAACGGTTTGGCTCAGTCATTGTCGTTCGGTCCGATCGTGCCGATCTCCAGCATCTGGCCGACCTGAAGGGCAAAGTGGTGGCTGGCGCGGCGGAAAATGCCCTGGGTTCCTGGTTGTTGGGGCTCGATGCCCTGTCTCGTGCCGGTCTCGATCCGCATACCCAAATCCATCCGTTGTTCACGGGTCTGCCGATGCAGCATGTTCTTCGCGCGGTTCTGGAGGATCGTGCCGATGCCGGGATCGTACGTACCGGCTACCTGGATCGTCTGATTGCCGAAGGTCGCCTGTCTCCTGGGCAGTTTCGCGTGCTTGATCCGCGAATCTATGCTGATTTTCCTTATCCGGTCAGCACCGAACTGGTGCCGGAGTGGCCATTCTCGGCCACCTCCCGGGTCAGCAATCACTTTGCCCGTCAGGTGGCGCAGCAACTGCTGGCCATGCCCGCAGACAGCCAGGCCGCTCAGGCTGCAGGAATTCAAACCTGGGCGCTTCCGCTTGATTATTCGACCGTGCAGCATATTCGGGACCAATGGCTGCCGGATGCGCCTTCCCTGGCCCGTGTTTTCAAGGCTTATGGCTTTTGGCTGCTGCTGCCGATTGGGTTTTTGGTGTTCCTGTTTTACCTGCAAGGTAAGCGTACCCAGAAGTTTTTGCGGCTGCAGGAAAAACGGCTTAGATCCACCCTGGATGCTCTGCACGATGCGGTCGTCGTCCTCTCACCGGCAGGTCGTGTCCAGTTTGCCAATCAGAGTACGCAACTGCTGTTGCAGTTTCCGAACCAACCCCTGGCCAATTTGCAGGGGCGTCACTTCTCGGAATTGTTTCATATGCAGTGGAGCGATGCGCGGGAAGTCGGCAGCCTGCAGCAAGCCATCGAATTGCTCCCGGACAACCCCGAACAGGAATATGAGATTCAGTTTCTGATCGGGCATCAATTGCGCGAAATCGATCTGCGTATGAGCTGGTTGGGTGATGGGGGGCATGTACACAGCGCGCCGTGCATTATCCTGTCCATGCGGGATGTGACGGACTACCGGGAGGCCACGGCCCTGCTGGCCTACCGTGCGAGTCATGATCGTCTGACCGGGTTGATGAATCGCACCGCCTTCGAGGAGTTCCTGGAGCGTCAGTGTCATTCGCTGAGCGAGAGAAAGAGTGAAGGTCTGGTCTTATGGGTGGATGTCGATGATTTCCGATTGATCAATGAGTCTAACTCTCGTGAAGTGGGCGATCAGATCATCGCTCGGCTGGCCAGCCATCTCTCGCTTGAGTTGCCTACCTCGGGATTGATTGCCCGGCTGGGTGCGGATGAATTCGGACTCTGGATTCCGGATATCCAGTCGATTTCCTTCCGGCAATGGCCCGATGATCTATTGACGTCTCTGCGGGAGTGGCGATTTACTGTCGGTGTCGATCGGGTACGCATCACGCTCAGTATCGGTGTGAGCATGGCCGACTACCGGTTGGGCGCCGATATGCTGAAGGATGCGGAAGCAGCCTGCCGACGTGCGTATCGCGAGGGTGGGAATCGGGTTTACTGGTTTACCCGGGACGATCAGGAGATCGCCACGCGCCGTCATCAGTTGGCCACGCTGGGTCAGTTGAAACAGGCCCTGGATGAGGAACGATTCTGTCAGGTCATTCAGCGCATCCAGCCAACACGTGCCCACGGTGTGACGTCCCCCGACCATTACGAAGTCTTGTTACGGGTCTGCGATGCCAATGGCGGGTTACAGAATCCGGCCCAGTTTATCGAGGCCGCCGAGAAATATCATTTCATGGCCGAGATCGATCGTTGGGTGATTCGCAAGACTTTTGGTTTCCTCGCGCAGATCAAGAGCAATCCACCGATACTGGCCATCAATCTTTCCGGTGCGACGGTTCAGGACCCGCAGATCAACCCGTTTATTCGCGCCGCATTCCGGGAGTTTGACCTGGATCCGGCGTTGATCTGTTTTGAAATTACTGAGACGTCGGCGATCACCAATTACGAAATGGTGCTGGAATTGATGACGGCCTTGCGCGAGCTGGGGTGTAGTCTGGCACTGGACGACTTCGGCGGTGGCTTGCTGTCCTTCGAGTTCCTGAGACGGTTGCAGCCCGACTATGTGAAGATCGATGGGAAGTTGATCCGGGATATCGTTGAGGATCCGGTGGCCGAGGTGATCGTCAGTGCGATTCATCAGGTGGCGCTTGTCATGCAGGCTCAGACGATCGGGGAATGGGTGGAAAACGAGGCTATTCAGGCACGACTGGAGGAAATCGGTATCCATTATGTGCAAGGGTACCTGCACCACCGCCCGGGTCCGGTCACGGAACTGTTGCCCGATTACTCCCCGGCCTGTACCAAATCGCCGACCTGAACCAGTTGCGGCCCCATGTACCGGAGTACCGTGGATCGGTGACCCAGGTGGATGATATCTGTCGTGCCCAGGGATTCCAGGAGATGCCGTTCAGGCAAGGGCTCCTGACCCAGCAGGCTGATGGGGGCCGACCGACGCAACAGGCGTGGCTGATCGCTGATGCGCAGCCCGTCGTCGGCGCCTCGGTTGATGGTGATCTGCGTCCCTTCGACCCGAATAACCTGGCCCTGTAGTGGTTCGCAGTCGAGCGACTGACTGATGAATTCGGCAGTGTGCTCGGCGAGATGTTGGAGTGATTGTCCGTAGGCACCGACCCAGAATGGGGCGCCTCGGGCGTCGATCGGTGGGCGATACGGGGATGTACCAATGGGTTCGGCACTGATTTCGCTGTGTGCGACCTGGGTTTCCCGGGCACTGTCGTCGATGGTGATGTCGAGCGTACCGCTCCTCGGGTCCGAGCTGGGCCCGAAGAAAGACCAGCTGCTGTCCTGACCGGACGGTATGAAATCATGGCCGCTGATCCGGACGAAA
Organism: Halothiobacillus sp.; assembly: GCA_035531235.1. GTDB lineage: Bacteria > Pseudomonadota > Gammaproteobacteria > Halothiobacillales > Halothiobacillaceae > Halothiobacillus. Next base: position 50,800 of record DATKTJ010000117.1, read on the forward strand.
TAGGTCCGGCCCGTCTGGGTGAAAGACCCGATGGCCGGTGCCAGATTCGTTGCCCGGGTCGCGGGGATGAGTGTGGTCCGGAAGGTGCCCTGACTGTCGAGGTCTTTCGCAATGAGTTCGCTGAGCGCCGTACCGAGCCTGAGGATGTCTGCGGGCGGTGCTGGAATCCAGACGCGGGTCAGCGCGAGGGATTTGACGAATCGATGGTTGCTGCAGACGCCGCTTTCCGCCGCTACCGTGGGCGTTGGCTGCACCACGCTGGTTGGTTGTAGCGGCAGGGCGGGTAATCGCTGTCCGGCGGCCTCGCTCACGAGGGGCGCGATGACCAGGAGCAGCAGGGTGCGTTGCAGTAGCAGGGGCTTGTTCAGATTGCGCATGGTGTGGTTTGTGCCGTCCGGTGTCGGGTTAATCAGAGGCGCCTTGCGGTTACTTTACGCTATGATCCCCTCAGTTCGATAGCGTGGTTAATACGCCATTGTTGTTTTTCCCATTTTATCTTGTCGTTGTTCCGAGGTTTGCATGACTGTTCGTACCCGCTTCGCTCCATCCCCCACCGGTTATCTCCATATCGGTGGCGCACGCACAGCGTTGTTCAGTTATCTGTATGCGCGTCGCCATGGCGGAGCATTTGTTCTGCGTGTCGAGGATACGGATCGTGAGCGGTCCACGCCGGAGTCGGTTAACGCCATCCTCGAAGGCATGACCTGGTTGAATCTGGACTATGACGAGGGGCCGTTCTACCAAACCGAACGCATGGCACGATATCAGGCCGTGATCGAGCAGCTGCTGGCCACCGACCATGCCTACTATTGTTATGCCAGCCGCGAAGAACTCGATGCCCTGCGTGAAGGGCAGATGGCTCGCGGCGAGAAGCCGCGCTATGACCGGCGCTATCGTGACTTTACGGGCACACCGCCCACCGGCGTCGCGCCGGTCGTGCGGTTTCGAAACCCGCTTGAGGGCGAGGTTGTGATCGATGATGGCGTGCGGGGTCGGGTCGTGTTCCAGAACAGCGAACTGGATGATCTGATCATTGCACGTTCCGATGGCAGTCCGACTTATAACCTCACGGTGGTGGTCGACGACTGGGACATGGGTATCACGCATGTGGTTCGGGGCGACGATCATCTAAACAATACGCCGCGTCAGATCAATCTCTATCACGCATTGGGCGTGACGCCGCCGCAGTTTGCCCATCTGCCGATGATTCATGCGCCGGATGGTGCCAAGCTCTCAAAGCGGCATGGTGCGGTCAGCGTGATGCAGTATCGTGAAGATGGATATCTGCCCGAAGCCCTGTTGAACTATCTGGTTCGGCTCGGTTGGTCCCATGGCGATGATGAGATCTTCGATCGTCCGACCATGGTTCAATTGTTCGATATTTCAGGCATCAATCAGTCGGCCTCCAGCATCAACCCCGACAAGTTGCGCTGGTTGAATCAACAGTACATCAAGAGCCAGCCTCCGGCCGAGGTGGCCACGGAGCTGCGCTGGCATCTGGGCCGTATCGGTATCGATCCTGCCGATTCGTCGTTGGACCCAGCCCGCCTCGTGACGGCGTACGCCGATCGTGTGCATACCCTCGTCGAACTGGCGGCACTGGCTCGACCTTATTATCAGCCTCTCGGCGGATATGATCCTGCGGCGCTGGCGAAACTGGATGCCGATGCGCCCAATATTCTCGATACCCTGGATGCCGCATTGGGCGATGTCGATGTCTGGGCGAGCGAGGCGCTTCTGGACCAGGCGGTCAAACAGGTGGCCGAGGCCCTCGGGTTCAAACTCGGCAAGGTCGGGCCGTTGTTGCGTCTGGCTTTGGTCGGCCAGAGCGCGTCCCCCAGCCTTGGTGTCACCTTGAATCTGCTTGGCCAGGCGAAGGCCCAGGATCGGATACGCGCTCTGAAAACCCATTTGCAGGAGCAATAACACGTGTTGAGCATGGATTATTCAACCGACTGATCAAGGGACTGATTATGCCGTTATCGCTACGTTGGGTTCTGGTCTACGTCGTCGTCGCTATCCTCTGGATTTCGGTGATGCAATGGCTGTTGCAGAGTATCGGGGGCGGTCAGTGGTCGATTTCGGTCGGGGGACTGATTGTTGGCGGCGTTTTTGTTCTGATCACCGCCTGGTTGCTGTTTCTTCTGCTGGAGCGGGGCCATACCCGCGCTGTAACGGCTGGAAATGCGCATGTTCAGGCGGATGGACGCGCGAGAATCTGGTGGGCAGCCCTCGGTGGGCTGATCGGTGTGACGTTGCTTGCGCAATTATTCATGGTGTCATTTGCCACGCGGGAATACCGTCCGGTTCTTCTGAAACAGGCACATGCCGAATTGATCGGCCAGGTCCGGTTGCAGGCAAAAGCCATCAACGACTGGTTGAGACAGCGCAACGAACGGGTCTCGCGGTTGTCCGCCCAGACCGAAACCCTGTCCGAACGACTGCAGGCCAACCAGAAGAACCCCGCTGAAGCCTTGACGGAGATGGGACAGCTGGTATCAGACAGTGGATTCGTCACGATCACCCTGTACAACTCGGATCATATTCAAAAGTTGCAGTTTGGTCTGAAAAGTTCGGCAAAGGCACCAGATGTCCTGTTCGAACGTGCGGCGGCAACGGCGAAGGTCCAGTTCGATTGTCGATTCGAAGCCGGACGGTCCTCTGCAGATTGCTACTGGGTACTGCCCTTGTTTCTGGGACACAGTGAGGTGAGTGGCGGTCCCTGGTATCTCGTGTTCTATGGCGCGCTGGATGCCGCAAGCCTTGCTGTCCATGACACCGCCGCGTCGTCTCATCTCGTGCGGACCTTGATTTTACTGTCGCCGGACGAGGCGCCTGCGCGCCAATGGCTAAGTTTGTCCCTGCATCCGGAGAGTGATTCCGACATGCAAGGGGGGGCGGTTCATGCCGTGTCGCCACAAGATATGGCCTGTATCAACCAGGCCAAACCCCTGGGTGCACTGCTTCAGGGAGAACCTGATGATCCGCGGTCAGTTGCCCCCCCGGGCCCTGCCACACTGATGAGTGGCCAGTTGGACTGTGCCCCCCACGCCGTACTTTATGCCAGCATGCTTGTGCCGGAACTGCATGCCTTGTTGTGGGCAGCCAATACCGAGTCTTCCATACTCCAGCCCATTCGCAAGACCCGGCAGCTATTGGCTGTCGCCGCATTGTCCGGGGTGATGGCCCTGTTGCTCGCCTTGTTCTTTTTCTGGCAGATCATGCGACTGCAGCACCATAAGGCCTTGTTCGCGCTGGTCCGGGAACGTGACCAGCTGGATGTGTTCTGGGAACAGATGCCGACCATGGGGTTGGCCTTGGTTGATCCACTTGCCTGGACCGTGCTGAATGTGAACCGCCGTTGGGCCCAGATTTTCCACTCCGGACGCGAAGCGATGCTGGGGCAGGAGTTGCTGGCTATCATCCAGCCAGTTTCCGGGCTGGCAGCTATCGAGGAAATCCACGCGACCGATCAGCAGACATTGCAGGATTTGTGCGGCGGTATTCGGGAGGAGGTGGTTCTGACGCGCCGTATCCGTATGAATGACCCTGCGGGTGAATGGGTCCGGATCAGCATGCGGGTGTTGAAAGCGATTGACCAGACCATATTGGGTGTCGTTGTGGCATTGGACAGTCTGGGCGAAACGGTCGATATCACGCACCAGACGCAGGCAGAACGGGATTTTTATCGATTGGCCTGGGCGTTGATTCAGGCGCGCGCCCATGCAGTGGACGGTGCGGCGTTGACTCCGGCAGACGCGGAAACCCCCGTCGATCAATTCAGTCAATTGAGTACCCGAATCGTCGACGAGACGGGCATCATGGCGCTGTGCCTGTATACGCATTGGCCCGAGACCTGGTCTTCCTCATCGGATCTGACGGGGCCCCAGATCGAGCAGCACGAGCAGAAGCACTTCCAGTGTCATGGGGGCACCGCACCGATCCGGGATATTGCCAACCAGATGGCCGCGAATGGGCTGATTGACCGGGCGCTGGTCGCGCAGTCGCCCATCTTTATCGACGATGATGTCAAAACGGCCGGCATGACGGTTGTGACCTTGCAGGCCGAACTGATCGAGCAACTCAAGCCCTATCCCGTGGGCGCTTTTGCGATCATTCCGATGTCGGCGGGTAGTGGCGGGGATTGTGTGCGTGCCTGGATTGTTTTTGCCGGTGAAGGCATGCGCTTTACGACACCCGTACGCACCGCGTTGATGGCCCTGCTCGCCGTGGCCACCGAGGAACTTGCCACTTCGGTGTAAGTATTCTTATTCCGGTTCAGATTCGCGCGGATTGCTGGTTTTATCCGGTGCCATCGTGGAACCCGAATCGCGATCCAGCATTTCGGGTTCCGTGCTCGGTTCATGCCGGGCAGCAGATGCCAGCATCAGCGCGCTGATGGGCGCGGTCACCCATAAAAACACAATGATCAGCACCTCATGCACGGAAGGGGTATCGGTTCTGAACGAGAAAAACAGGGCCGATGCCAACAATATGGCCGTTACCCCCAAGGTCGAGGCTTTTGTGGGCGCATGTAGCCGCATGAAGAAATCCGGGAACTTCACCAACCCGATCGACCCCAGCAACACGAACAGGCTGCCCAGTACGATCAGTCCGGCAATCGCGAGATCGGCGAGGGTCATGATCGATCCTCCGGTTCGATAATTCGTCCGCGCAGCGCGTATTTGGCGAGCGCGACGGTACTGATGAAACCCAGGACGGCCAGCAGCAGGGCCGCCTCGAAATTGATGGGGTTGCCCATCCACAGGCCGAACAGCACGATGACTGCGATCGCATTGACGGCCAGCGTATCCAGCGCCAGGATCCGATCAGGCAGGCTGGGCCCCCGCAGGAGCCGATAAAAGCTCAGCAGACAGGCGATGCCGACGAGGACGAGTCCGATCAGGGCGGCGGTACCGATCATGGGTTGTTGTCCTCGATGGCGGCGCGCGGTGATTCGCCGAACATATCTTGAATTCGGCGCTCATAGCGCTGTTTCATGCCGGCGATTTCGTCGTCCGGATCCTCCGTGTGCAGGGCATGGACGATGAGGTGACTGCGATCCGGTGCGATTTCACAGGAAACCGTGCCCGGTGTCAGGGTGATCGTGCTGGCAAACAGGCTGATCGCGGTGGGATGGGTGACCGCCAACGGCACAATCAGAAAATGGGATTTGAGGGCCGAGTTCCGGCCCAGTACTTGCCGCGCAACGATGAAATTGGCCTTGATGATGTCGTGGAGCACGAGCAGCACGTAGGCCAACAGCGCCACGGGCCGTTTCACGATCAGGGGCGGTTGGCTGCGTGGACCGAGGAATGGGGGGATCAGCAGGCCGATGATTACGGCAAGCACGATCTGGCCCGCGGACAGGCTGTTGTTCAGCAGCAGCCACAGGGCAATGAGGCTGGCGGTCAGCATTGGTCGGGGCAGGATCTTGTGCACAACGGCGGTCATTGATGGGCACCTGTGGGCGTGGCGGCATGTTCGGGATGGGCCGGGAACGCCAATACGCCGGCGTTCATGGTCGGTGGATTCAGAACGGCGTGAATATAATCCGGTGTCGCGTTGATCTGGGCGCTGGTCTGATCGAGCCAGCTGCTCAAGGGGTTGGCTGCGATCACCATCAATACGGCGACGAAAATCGGGCTCATGACGGCAATCCAGCCCAATCTGTTGGGTCCTGCCGCGAGCGGCACGCCTGTGGTTGGCTGGTCGACGCGATAAAATAGCCGGTTGCCGCTTCGGGCCAGGGCAATGACCGCCAACAGGCTGGTGATCAGAATCGTGGCGAAGATCGGGGTGCGCAGGGGTTGATCGACTGCGGCGGACAAAATCAGAATCTTGCCGACGAAGCCGGTCAGCGGCGGCAATCCCGCCATGGCCAGGGCATAGACAAAAAATAACGAACCGAGCAGGACCATTCGGGTGATCGGGGGTGCCGGAGCCCAGTCATCGCCGTTGGTTCGGCCACGTCGAATCATGTCCGCCAGCAGGAAGAATCCCGCACTGAGCACCGTGGTGTGAATCCAGTAATACAGCGTCGCACTCAGCGCTGCTTCGGTGCGCATGCCGAGTGCAATCATCAGGGTGCCGACGGAGGCAAGGATCAGGTAGGCCACTTGCCGGCGCAGGTTTTGCGCCGCCAGAACCCCGAGCGTGGCCATGACCAGCGTCAGGATGCCCAGCCATATCTGCCAGGGACCGATCAGGTTGACGAAGGCCGCGGGTGCCGTGTGCGCATCAAACAGCGTGCCGTGCACGCGCAGCATGGCGTACAGCCCGACCTTGGTCATGATGGCAAACAGCGCGGCGACCGGCGCGGAGGTTTCGGCATAGGTGGCCGGCAGCCAGAGGTAGAGCGGGAAGGCGGCTGCCTTGATGGCAAACACGACGAAGAGCAGCAGGCTGGCGGCCGCGATGATGCCGTAATCCTGCACGGGTGCCTGACCCAATTTCTGGGCGAGGTCGGCGATATTCAGGGTGCCGAGTACGCCATAAAGCGCACCGACCGCAAACAGGAACAGAGTGGAGCCAATCAGGTTGATGACCATGTAATGCAGACCGGCGCGACTCCGGCGGGCACCGCCGCCATGCAGCATCAATCCGTAGGAAGCCAGCAGCAGGACTTCGAAGAATACGAACAGATTGAACACGTCGCCGGTCAGAAAGGCGCCGTTCAGCCCGAAGAGCTGCGCCTGAAACAGGGCGTGGAAGTGCGGGCCGCGATGGTCTTCATCGGTGGCCACGGTGTAGATGAAGCTGATGGCAGCCAGTCCGGCGGTGAGCAGGAGCATCAGCCCGGCGAGTCGATCATAGACCCAGACGATGCCGAACGGGGCGGGCCAATCGCCCATCGGATAGACCAGATGCTGATTGCCAGCACCACTGACGAGCAGTGCTACCACGACGGCCAACAGCAAGGCGACACTCGATCCGCTCACGATGCGTTGCAGGCGGATACTGCGCCGGTGCAGCAGGATCAGCAGCACGGCGCTGAATACAGGCAGAAAAACCGGCAGTGTCAGCCAGTGCAGGGGCCAAATTGGGGATGTGAACAAGCCGATCATCGCGCGGAATCGTCCTCTGGGGCGTCGTCGGCCGTGCCGTCTACATGGTCATTGCCGAGTTCCGCCCGGGTTTTCAGGGCCAGAACGATCACGAAGGCGGTCATGGCAAAGGCAATCACGATGGCCGTGAGTACCAGCGCCTGGGGGAGCGGGTCGGCATACCGGGTTTGGGCGCCCAGGACGGCGGCCGCATTGCTGGCCAGTCGGCCCATGCCGAACAGAAAGAGATTCACGGCATAGGAGAGCAGGGTCAGGCCCAGCACCACGGGGAAGGTTTGAGCCCGTAGAGTCAGGAAGATCCCGGTCGCGGTCAGCATGCCGATCAGGAGCGCAAAAAGCAGGGACATCAGGAGACGACTCCTTCGGATTTGGCAGGTTTGTCCAGCGGAACGCTGCCCAGGTGCGCCATTTGGACCAGCATGAGCACGCTCGCACCGAGGACCACCAGAAAGACCCCTAGATCGAACACCATCGCCGAAGCCAGTTCCAGGTTACCGAGGAACGGGATCTGCCAATGGCCGAAGGTGGATGTGAGGAACGGATAGCCTGCGCCGATTGAGGCCAGGCCGGTACCCAGGGCCAACAACAGTCCCAGTCCGATGGCGCCGTGGGTCGGGATCAGCAGACGGTTTTCCGTGTGGTGGATGCCGTGTGCGAGATACTGGGTGATCAGGGCGCTGGCGACGATCAGGCCGGCAATGAAACCGCCACCGGGCGCATTGTGGCCGCGCAGGAGGATATATAGCCCGAAGACGAGGGTCAGTGGCAACAACAACTGGCTTAGGGTTTGAAAGAGCAGGGGGTGTGCGGCCGAACGGCTGCCGGGACCGGGTGTTCCCTGTGGCAATCGCAGATTCTGCAGCAGGGCAAATACCCCGAGCGCGGCCAATGCCAGCACGCTGATCTCCCCAAAGGTGTCATACCCCCGGAAATCCACCAGGATGACATTGACCACGTTATGCCCACCGCCTTCGGTCAGGCTTTTGGCCAGGAAGTAGCCGGCAATGTTCTCGTAGTCACGCGACATCACCGCATAGGTCAGGATCGTGGCGCCGACACCAGACAGCAGCGCGATCAGGGCGTCCCGGTACAGTCTCGGGCGTGGCTCGGCCGTACTTTGTGCCGGCAGATAGCGCAGGGCCAGGAGCATCAGGACGACCGTAATGACCTCTACGGAAAGTTGCGTCAGGGCGAGATCGGGCGCCGAATAGCGCACGAACAGCAAGGCGACCCCAAGCCCAACGACACTCATCGGCAGCAGGGCCAGCAGTCGCTTCGGATGCATCCATACGGCGGCCAGCGCTGCAGCCATCATGATCAGCATGCCGACAGCCGTGATACCGTCAAAGGCTGGGGCATGGTGCTCGGGGCCAAAGAGGGGGGCATGGTAGGAGAGGAAGCCGATCCCACCCGCGATCAATGCTGTGATCAGGGTCCAGAGCGTCATGCTTTGCAGGCGGCCCTGGTCAAAGGTACGGGTGACGACGCGGGCGGCCAGCTGCAGGGATTGCAAGAGCGCGTCATAGAGGATTTTGGCGTTCAGACGTCCTATCCCGTGTTCGTGAAACCGGGTGAGCGGGCGGCGCAGGACGAAAACCAGTATCCCGCCACCCAGTGCGATCGTGCTCATCAGCAGCGGCAGTTTGAACCCGTGCCAGAGGGCGAGACTGAAGTGCGGCGGGGGTGCGTTGAGGACCGCGCCGGCGGCAAAATTCAGCAACCCGCCGATCAACAGGGCCGGGAAAATACCCACGGCGAGACAGACCACTACCAGGATATCCACCGGCACACGCATCATCCGGGGTGGTTCGTGGATTTCCTGAGGAAGGTCCGGGTCGGGGGTGCCGAAAAAGGTGTCGTGCACGAAACGGATGGAGTAGGCCACTGACATCACCCCACCGAGGGTGACGAGCAGGGGTAAAAGCCAGACGGAACCAAAGTCGGGCGCGACCTCCAGCGCTTCGCTGAAGAACATCTCCTTGCTCAGGAAGCCGTTCAGCAAGGGCACCCCAGCCATGGCGGCAGCGGCCACAATCGCCAGTGCGGCAGTGTGGGGCATCTTCCGGGCCAGCCCGCCCAACCGGCGCATGTCCCGCGTGCCGGTTTCATGATCGATGATGCCGGCCACCATGAACAACGAGGCCTTGAAGGTGGCATGGTTGATCAGGTGAAAGATCCCCGCCACGGCGGCCAGCGGTGTGCCGAAGCCGAAGAGCAGGGTGATCAGACCCAGATGGCTGATGGTGGAATAGGCCAGAAGACCTTTGAGGTCGTGCTTGAACAACGCCGTGTAGGCGCCCAACAGAAAGGTGATCAGACCGGCGCCACCGACCAGGAGCAACCAGGCATCGGTGCCCGACAACACGGGGAACAGCCGGGCGAGGAGGAAAATCCCCGCTTTCACCATGGTGGCCGAATGTAGATAGGCCGATACCGGGGTCGGCGCGGCCATGGCATTGGGCAGCCAGAAGTGGAATGGAAACTGAGCCGACTTGGTGAAGGCCCCCAGCAGGATCAGCAGCAGGATCGGCAGGTACAGCGGGCTGGCGCGCAGGGTATCGCCCGCCCCCAGAATCACACTCAGGTTATAGCTGCCCACCACGTGCCCGAGCAGGAGCACGCCCCCGAGCAGGGCGAGCCCGCCCATGCCCGTGACGGCGAGGGCCATTCGGGCGCCTTGGCGGGCTTCCTTGCGGTGCTGCCAGAAACTGATGAGCAGGAACGAGGACAGCGAGGTCAGCTCCCAGAACACCACCAGTTGGATCAGGTTTTCGGAGAGCGCGATGCCAAGCATGGCGCCCATGAACAGCATCAGTCCGGAGAAGAATCGCCCTGGGTGATCCTGTGGTGCGAGATAGTAGCGGGCGTAGACGATAATGAGCAGCCCGATCAGCAGAATCAGGCTGCTGAACAGGATGCTCAGGCCATCCAGCCGAAAGGCAAAATCGAGGCCGATTTGGGGGATCCAGGCAAACTGGATCACCTGCGGGGTGGCAAGATCGACATGGCTGACGAGCAGGCCCAGCAATACCAGGGCGCTGAGGGTGGTGATGCCCGCAGCCCAGGGCGCGGCGCGACGATCCCATCCCGCAAGCAGCGCAATGATCGGCGCGCTCAGAAAAGGGAGCAATACAATCAAGATCAGCGTTGCCATGGGGCCCTCATTCCGCCGCGCCGATCAGGCAGGGGCGGCAGCTGTGGGTCGCCTCGTCCCCATGCGGATAACCCGGGTGCGTGGCCCGCGTCCTGCAGGGGGTAGCGGTGAAAAAAAGAAATGCGACCGTGCCGGTGGCGTGGTCAGTAGCGTGATGGATCATTCGTGGGAATTTAACATGGCTTATGGCGTGTGCAGAAAATTTATCACGTTGGAGGACATAAGATCATGGCGACAATGCGACCGAATGTTAGACTCTAGCGCAGAATACGTCAGCCTAAACGCTTAACTTTTGTGCTTTTCACTGAGAAATCAAAACCTTGTTTCCAGATAAACCCACGCCGGACTATATCGCGCCCGAAAAACACGAGATTTTGCGGGATCATCTGAGCGATCACGCCCTCAATGTTCTCCAGCGTTTGCATGATCAGGGCTATGCCGCGTATCTCGTCGGCGGCTGTGTGCGCGATCTGCTTCGCGGCATGCGCCCCAAGGATTTCGATGTCGTTACCGACGCGCGCCCCGAGCAGGTGCGCGCCTTGTTTCGCCATGCCCGCATCATCGGTCGTCGCTTCAAGATCGTGCATGTGCTCTTTGGCCGCGACATGATCGAGGTCACCACGTTCCGGGGTGGCGACGACGAGGCCGTACGCCGTTCCGATCAAGGGCGCATTCTGCGGGATAACGTTTTCGGCTCGCTTGATCAGGATGTCTGGCGACGTGATTTTGCCTGCAATGCGCTGTACTACAACTATGCCGATGACCAGATTGTCGATTACGTACAGGGTTGGCAGGACGTGCAGAGCGGACATTTGCGCATTATCGGCGATCCGGCGACTCGCTATCGGGAAGATCCGGTCCGGATGTTGCGGGCCGCCCGTTTTATGGCCAAGCTCGGATTCACCCTGCTGCCTGAAACCGCCGAGGGTATTCACGTCTGCCGGGATCTGCTGAAGGATATCGCGCCTGCACGCCTGTTCGACGAAAGCATCAAGATATTTCAGGGTGGTTATGCCTGGGCGGGTTTTCTGCAATTACGCGAACTCGACCTGCTGGGCTACCTCTTCGCTGGGCTGAATGATCTGCTCGACCGGGATTACGATCGGGTAGCAGCCCTGGTCGAGAAGATCCTGACCGGTACCGATGAACGTATCCGTCTGGATCTGCCGGTTAATCCGGCGTTCCTGCTCGCAGGGATGTTGTGGGCGGATTTGAGTCGCCGCCGTGAATATTGGTTGCATCAGCGGGTCGATGCCGAGGTCGCACTGGAAATCGCCTGCAATGAAGTGATCGAAGCCACGGTTCGTCAGGTTGCCATTCCGCGTCGCCTCACGGATCTGATGCGGGTGATCTGGTCGCTACAACCTGAACTGGAGCGTGAAGGGCATGACATGGTGCCTGGCGCACCCATGCTGGCGTTGAGCGAAGCACAGAAAACCCTGTTGTCTCATGCCTGGTTCCGTGCCGCGCTGGATTTCCTGTGTCTGCGCAGCGAGGTTGGTGAAGTCTCCGAATCGATATGCGCGTTCTGGCGGCATTATGCCCCTGCACGCGACAAGGACTCCGGTGAAGCGGTACCGACCGTTCTACCCGAGGATTTCGTGACGCATGGCGATCCGAAGCAGCGCCCACGACGACGCGCCCGGCGGCCTCGGCGCAATTGAGCGGGAACGGGGTCATGATGGAGCGGCCTGAGCGCCCGTCCGGCAGCGTCGAGGCGATGATTGCGCTGGGCAGCAATCTCGGGCATCCAATCGAGCAATTGGAACGGGCGTTTCAGGCGCTCGACCGCTTGCCCCAGACCTCGGTCGAGCGCAGTTCCATGCTTTACGCCAACCCGCCCATGGGGCCACAGGATCAGCCTGATTATGTGAATGCCGTGGCTCTGCTGGTCACCCGGTTGAGTCCGGTGGACCTGCTGAATGCCCTCAAGGCGCTGGAACAAGCCGCCGGCCGATATGCAACCCGTTACTGGGGCGAGCGCGTTCTGGATCTGGATATTCTGACCTACGGGGATCTGACCATCGATACCCGCGAGCTCACTGTGCCCCATCCGGGGATTGCCAACCGACGATTCGTGCTGGCACCCTGGCACGAGATTGCGCCGGATGCCGTGCTGCCCGACCGACGGCGGATCGCGGACTTGCTGGCGTCGTCGCCCGAACATGCGCTGCGGGTTATCCCGCGCACCGTCGTCCGTTCCGATCTTGCCCCCTGATTCTATTCTCTACCCCAGATTTACCAAGGTCCACACGAGTGCCATGACTATGAACACGGTCGATGAATTGATTGTGCCACGAACGATTCCCGCGCTCTGGGCGGCGAAGCGACAAAACCAGCCGATCGTCATGCTGACGGCTTACGATGCCAGTTTCGCCCATCAGGCAGACTTGGCCGGCGTCGATATTCTGCTGGTCGGTGATTCCCTCGGCATGGTCATCCAGGGCCAGCGCGATACCCTGTCGGTGACCCTGGATGCCATGGTCTATCACACGCTGGCCGTACGTCGCGGTGCGCCCCAGAGGCTGATCATGGCCGATATGCCTTTTCTGTCTGAAGTGACTGTCGATCTGGCCGTGCAGAGTGCCGGTCGGCTGATGCAGGAAGGTGGTGCGGATCTGGTGAAGATCGAGGGTGGCCACGCCAAGGCGGACATCGTGCGCGCGCTGACCGAAGCGGGTATCCCTGTCTGTGCCCATGTGGGATTGCTGCCCCAGCGGGTGCGCCAACTGGGGGGCTATCGGGTTCAGGGTCGTGACGCCGAAGACGCCGCGCGCATTCTGCATGATGCCGAAACCTTGACGGATGCCGGGGCTGCCCTGGTTCTGGTGGAGTGCGTGCCCAGCCCGCTCGGCGCCCGGCTTGCGGATTCCCTCGCCGTTCCGGTGATCGGCATCGGTGCGGGCAATGCGGTGGATGGACAGGTGTTGGTGTTGCATGATGCGTTGGGACTCAACAGTCATCCGCCCCGGTTCGTGCGCGATTTCCTGCGCGGACGCGGGTCCATCGGTCAGGCGTTGACCGCCTACGCGGCGGCCGTGCGCGATCGCAGTTTCCCGGCAGACCATGAGGGTTATATCTGAGATGCGGCTTTTGCGTACGCGGGCGGAACTCGCCCAGTGGCGGGCAGAGCAGCAGGCGGCCGGGGTCGGCATCGCCTTTGTGCCGACCATGGGCAATCTGCATGATGGTCATTTGCGTCTGGTCGAACAGGCCAGGAATACGTCGTCGTTGAAGGCGCAAGCCGTGCTGGTGTCCATTTTCGTCAACCCCCTGCAGTTCAATGATCCGGGTGATCTGGCCCGCTACCCACGGACGGAAGCCGAGGACTGTGCCCAATTGGCGGCACATGGGGTGGACGCTGTCTTTCTGCCTTCTGTCGAGACCGTGTATTTGGACGCGACGGCCGACGGCACCGGGCTGCAGGTGAGTGTGCAGCCGGGCGCGCTGGCCGAACGCTGGGAAGGGGCCGTGCGGCCGGGGCATTTCGCCGGTGTAACCACCATCGTGGCGAAACTGTTCCATCTCGTGCGTCCAGCGATTGCCCTGTTTGGCGAAAAGGATTTTCAGCAATTGCAGATCGTGCGGCGTATGGTGCGCGATCTTGATTTTGAGACCACGGTCATCAGTGTGCCGACAGAGCGGGCGCCCGACGGTTTGGCCTTGAGTTCGCGCAATCGATTTTTGACGCCCGCAGATCGGCAGGTTGCCCCGCAGTTGTATGCCCAACTGCAACGGGCAGAGACCCGTATCCGGCAGGGTGTCGATTCGGTGGATCAAGTGCTTGCCGAGAGCCGGGATGTGCTGGCCGCCGCCGGATTCGAGATTGATTATTTCGTATTTTGCGACGTCGATACGTTATTGCCCCGGCGGGATGCTGGACCGGGTATTTTGCTGGCGGCCGCGCGTTTGGGCGCCGTTCGCCTGCTGGATAACAGTCGCGTCGACCTCTGATCAACGTTAACCAGACGCTGACCAACCGGTTTTGAGTGCTGGCATGGAAAGCCTCACCGGTTGTTTACGGTACAATCCTCGCACGTTTGTTTTTTTCGGAAGTGTTCGATGAATCCCAATTACCTTGAATTTGAACAGCCCATCGCGGAACTGGATGCGAAAATCCGTGAATTGCGGTTAATGGATAATACCGCCGGTTTGGACATCAACGAGGAGATTGCGCGGCTTGAGGCCAAGAGTGCCGAGTTGACCCGGTCGATCTTTGGCAATCTCACCGCGTGGCAGATCAATCAGATCGCCCGTCACCCCCAGCGTCCCTACACCTTCGATTATGTCCAGCATCTGTGTACCGATTTCGTCGAATTGCATGGTGATCGTGCCTTTTCCGATGATCAGGCGCTCGTGGGCGGCATGGCACGTTTCGAAGGCATACCCGTCATGATCATCGGTCATCAGAAGGGCCGGGATACCAAAGAAAAGATTCGCCGGAATTTCGGCATGCCCCGCCCGGAGGGCTATCGCAAGGCCAAGCGCTTGATGGAGCTGGCCGCCAAGTTCAAATTGCCGGTATTGACCTTCATTGATACGCCAGGCGCCTATCCGGGCATTGACGCGGAAGAGCGTGGTCAGAGCGAGGCGATCGCCCGCAATCTGTATGTCATGGCCGATTTGCCGACACCCATCATTGTGACGGTCATCGGGGAGGGTGGGTCTGGCGGTGCGCTGGCGATTGGCGTGGGGGATCATGTGATGCAGCTGCAATATGGCACCTATTCGGTCATCTCGCCCGAGGGTTGTGCCTCAATTCTGTACAAAAGTGCCGAAAAGGCGCCCGAGGCCGCCGAAGCGCTGGGGATCACCGCCCCCCGGTTGCTGGAGCTGGGGTTGATCGACGAAGTGGTGCCTGAACCTTGTGGCGGTGCACACCGGGATATTCCACTCATGACGCAAACCCTGAAGGCTTCGATCAAGCGGGCGCTGGTCAAGCAGATGAACCGGCCTGTGGACGCACTGCTGTCGCGTCGTTACCAGCGGCTGATGAGTTACGGGCAGTTTCTGGAAGAATAAGCCCCGAGGCGTCGTTGAATCCAATGGGGCCGAACCTGCGAACTGAACACCGGAGGTCCTGATGGCGTTGGATCATCCCGAGTTTCCCAAAAATGCCCGGCTTGTATTGGCCAGTTCGGGCGGCTCCGATTCCCTGGGTGCACTCGTCCGTCTTCATGGGCTTCTGGTCGACGGAACCATCAGCGAGTTGAGCGTCGTCAGCGTGGATCATCAATTGCATCCTGATTCTGCCCGCTGGAGTGCGCAGGCCTGTGCGCAGGCACAGTTTTTTGGCGTGCCGGCCCACGTGATTCCCGTGACGATACCGCCCCAGAGTGAACAGGGGCATCGTTCGTTGGAGGCTCGGGCACGGTTGGCGCGATATGCGGCACTGGCCGAATGGATGGTGTGTCAGTTGCCTGATGCGGTGCTTGTCACGGCCCACCATGCCGAAGATCAGGCTGAGACCGTGCTGCTGGCCGCGCTGCGAGGAAGCGGGGCGGCTGGACTGGCCGCCATGCCGTCCTGGATGCGTTTTGCGAATGGCTGGCATTGGCGTCCCTTTCTGGATGTGCCCCGCGCAGCATTGCGCGCATCGGCCGCAGAGAGCGGACTTGCTTTCGTGACCGACCCCAGCAATGCCGATTTGCGGCACGACCGCAATTATCTCCGTTCGGAAATTTTACCCCGAATCCAAATGCGCTGGCCGCAGGCCGTCGAGCGGCTTGATCAGACAGCCGCCCAGGCGGCTGAGGATATGGGGTTGCTTATCGCATTGGCCGAACTGGATCTCGGTGGTTCGCTGGATGTGACTGATCTGTCGATAGCCCGCCTCACCGGGCTGCCACGGGCGCGTCTTGCCAACCTGCTACGCGCCTGGATGCGACGCCGGGGTGCACTCATGGCACCGCGCGCACGCCTGCGGGCTTTTATTGATCAATTGCAGCAAGCCGCACCTGCGCGTCTGCCTACCCTGGCTTGGGGCGTATGGCGTATTACCCGGTATCGGGATCGCCTGTATTGGCGGGAACCGGACGTGATTGTGCCGTCCGCACCCGTTACCTGGACGGACAAGCGCCACCCGGTTTCGTGGTCGGACACCCAAGCCTGGCGCCTTGTACCGACCAATGCCTCGGACCCGCTGGCTATTGATGGCCGCTGGCTCGACCAACCCTGGTTGCTGCGTATCCGCCAGCCTCAGGATCGCCTTCGAACGCAGGCTCGACGACCTTCCCGAACATTGAAGAACTGGTTTCAGGCACGGGGTGTCCCGCCATGGGTGCGCGAGACGGTCGTCGTCATCGAGATCAATGGGCAACTTGCCGGGCTCACCGGGTACGGGGTCGATCTTGCGTTCCGTCCCGCCCTGGGGCAGGACGGATGGCGGGTCGAGGGCGTCTTGTCGGCACCCGTGGTAAAGTTTGCGCCGGATGCGGACGCTGACTGAATCCGGCGCCAGCTTGGGCGGTTCGGTTGGCGCATACGGATCAACCTGAACAACGGGCGTGGTTGTGGTGGAACGAGGTTAAGCGGAACAAGCGTTAATTCACGAAAACAGGGGCATGTATGTCGATTCATCTGGAGCATGTGTCACCCCGACGTTGGTCTCGACGGGTCGAACAGATTCTGGCTCAGGTTATGGGCGCGTTGCGGCAAATTTTTGTAGTTCTGATGATCGTCTACACGCTGATCTGTATTTTCAGCTTCGCTGTCAAACTCTTTACCCTGACAGCGACACACGGCGTTCTGGATTTCACGGCCATCAACGAATTACTGACGGATGGCCTGTATGTGCTGATCATTCTGGCTATCGTCAAGTCCCTGTTTTTGAGGAATTCATTCGATTATGCCGTCACCCTGCTGGAGACCGGATTCGTCGTTCTGATCCGGAAACTCATTTTGCTGCCAACCGATCCCGGAGAGTGGCGGCTGTTGGTGGTGCTTGGCCTGACTTCATCCATTTTTTTCGTGTTGATTCTCGTGATTCATTATCTGAAACGGCGTTGGCAGCAGCAGGATAAGCAGCAGAAGCAGGCAGCGGAAAAGCCGTCGGCCGGTCTGCGGGACGTCGAAGAGGGGAACCGATGAATGATTGATCGATCAGATCTATTGTCCTTTTGCGACGCGCTTCTGGAGAGTCCCGGCATGCCGGACTACACCGCCAATGGATTGCAGGTCGAGGGCCGCGCCCGAATTTCGCATATCGTGACCGGGGTGACGGCCTGTCAGGATCTGATTGACGCCGCGATTGATCTTCGGGCGGATGCCATTATTGTGCATCACGGGTACTTCTGGAAAAACGAACCGGCGCCGATTGTCGGCATGAAGTATCGACGGATTGCCGCCCTGATTAAGCATGATATTAATTTGCTTGCCTATCATTTGCCGCTCGATCGCCAGCCGGAATTCGGCAACAATGCTGCGCTCGCCGCGCGACTCGGGTTGAATGACTGCAGTCTGTTCGGTGCTCAGGCGCTGGCGTTGGTCGGCACCTTGGCGCAGCCATGCTCCGTGGCAGAGTTGAGCCGACGCCTTGAGCTGGCCCTGGGGCGTTTGCCCCTGGTTGTTGGCCCCGCTGATCGCAGCCTCCGTCGAATCGGTCTGTGTACCGGGGGTGCGCAAGACTACATCACGGAAGCAGCTGCACTGGGCTTGGACGCTTTTATCTCCGGGGAGATCAGTGAACGCACCACGCATGTTGCCAGGGAAGAGGGCATTGTGTATTTTGCGGCCGGGCATCACGCGACCGAGCGTGATGGTGTTCGGTTATTGGGCGAACGGATTGCCGCCCAGTTCGATGTGAGTGTGACTTTTGTCGATATCGACAATCCGGTGTGAAGCCGGCGTGTGCTGCCATGAGTCGGCACGTGATAAAGATGTCATGAATTGGATTAATGACACTTGTTTGACGTTGGTGGCGTGAACCGTAACACTCGTAAGGTTTGCATGATAAAAGCCACCGATCATCAGGGGGCATGTTGCATGTGTGGTCGGATGTCGAGCGTACCGGACCCAGATTCTGGCGGACGTGAAGACGCGGATCGCGGGCAAGCGCATGTGATCAGACGGGTAAAACGGTCTGTTTTTGATTTTTTTGGAGCGAGTAATTGATGGCTGATATTCCTGTAAATTCTGCGCGTCGGCGATTTCTGACGGGATCGGCCACCGCCGTGGGTGCGGTCGGGATGGGATTCGTTGGCGTTCCTTTTCTGTCTTCCTTTGAGCCAAGTGCCAAGGCCGAGGCTGCCGGTGCGCCGGTCGATATCAATATCGCCAAACTGGTGCCGGGCCAGATGGTCACCGTGGCGTGGCGTGGCCAGCCCATTTATGTGGTGAACCGTACCGACAAGATGATCGAGGCGCTGCCTTCCCTGGATAGCCAACTGCTGGATCCAGACAGTAAGCAGGTCACTCAGCAGCCCCAATATGCCGACAATTTTTACCGTTCGCGCAAAAAGTCCATATTTGTCGTGGTCGGGATCTGTACCCATTTGGGCTGTGCGCCGACCTACCGTCCTGAAGTAGCACCGAAGGATCTGGGTCCCGAGTGGAAAGGGGGTTTCTTCTGCCCATGCCACGGCTCCAAGTATGATCTGGCCGGACGGGTGTATAAATCGATGCCTGCACCGCTGAATCTTCTGGTTCCGGATTACATTTTTGCCAGTGAAGATCTGATTCGCGTCGGTGTTGCGGAGAAAAAAGCATGATTAAAAAGCTCGGCAAATGGGTCGATGATCGTTTACCGATCTCCCACTTCTGGAATGCGCATCTCGCACAATACTACGTGCCGAGAAACTTCAATTTCTGGTATTTCTTCGGTTCAACCCTGCTGGCAATTTTTGTCATTCAGATCGTGACCGGTATCTGGCTGGCCATGAGCTACAAGCCCTCTGCGGCGGAGGCATTCAATTCCGTCGAGTACATCATGCGCGATGTGCACTGGGGCTGGTTGATTCGCTACATGCACTCCACCGGCGCGTCGTTCTTCTTCATCGCCGTGTATCTGCACATGTTCCGCGGCATGATGTATGGCTCGTACAAAAAGCCCCGAGAACTGATCTGGATCTTTGGCGTACTGATCCTGCTGGCGCTGATGGCCGAGGCCTTCATGGGCTATCTGCTTCCCTGGGGGCAGATGTCCTTCTGGGGCGCTCAGGTGATTATTTCCCTTTTTGGCTCGATTCCCTACATCGGGCCGGATCTGGCGCTCTGGATCCGCGGGGATTACGTGGTATCGGACGTCACCCTGAACCGATTTTTCGCACTGCATGTGATTGCGTTGCCGCTGGTTCTGCTGTTCCTGATCGGCGGTCATATCATGGCCCTGCACGAGGTGGGCTCGAACAATCCGGATGGACGTGAAATCAAGAACAACAAGGACGAACACGGTAAACCGGTGGACGGCATTCCTTTTCACCCGTATTACACGGTGAAAGACCTCCTTGGTCTGGGGGTATTCCTGTTCCTGTTTGCCTTGGTGATCTTCTATTGGCCGGATGGCGGTGGCAAGTTTCTGGAGGCGCCCAATTTCATCCCTGCTGATCCGTTGAAAACGCCGGAACACATTGCGCCTGTCTGGTATTTCGCCCCGCATTACGCGATTCTGCGCGCGATTCCGGACAAGTTCCTCGGTGTGATCGCCATGGGCTCCGCGATCATGATTTTCTTTTTCATGCCCTGGATTGATCGTGGCATGACCAAGTCCATCCGGTACCGCTCCCTGGCGTTCAAGGTGATCCTGTTCGCATTCGTGATTGCCTTCATCAGCCTCGGCTATCTGGGTACGCAACCGGTGAGCTACTGGCATACCCTGTTTGCGCGGATTTTCACCGTCATCTACTTTGGCTTTTTCGTGGCGCTTTTCGTGGTCAGCCGAGTTGAAAAAACAAAACCTGTTCCGGAGCGGTTGACATGATTAGAGCGTTTGTCTTCGTAATTGCGAACCTGTTGGGTGTTTCCACGGTTCTGGCTTCGGGGGGAGACGGTGTCCCGCTCAAGCATGTCGATGTCAATTTCAGCGACAAGGCAGCATTGTATCGGGGTGCGGAAACCTACCTGGCCCGATGTGCCACCTGCCATAGTGCTAAATACATGCGTTATGGCCGGGTTGCGACCGATCTGAAGCTGAATGAGAAGCAGCTGGCAGCCTTGCTGCCGCCGGGCGCCAAACCGGGTAGTGAGATGATGGGCTTCATGTCTGAGGATTATGCCAAGGAAACCTTTGGTGTCGTACCGCCGGATCTGAGCCTGATTGCCCGCGTCAAAGGGGCAGACTGGATATATACCTATCTCACCTCGTTCTATGCCGATCCAACCAAGCGTTGGGGCGTCAACAATGCGGTGTTTCCAGATGTGGGGATGCCGGATGTTTTCGCAGCGGAGCAGGGTGTACTGCAACCGGTGTATAAGGATGTGAAATTGCCTGATGGTTCGATCGACAAGCGTCTGTCGCATCTGGAGGGACCACTGATACCGGGCAGCATGTCACCGGCCGAGTTTGATCAGACGGTCAAGGATTTGGTGTCGTTCATGGTCTATATGTCGGAACCTGCCAAGATGCAGCGCATGGCATATGGTCCGTATGTTCTGATATTCATTCTGCTTTTCACGGTGTTGATGTACTTCGTCAAGAAAGAGTATTGGCGTGATATCAAGAAGGTGCCGGATAGCGACTGATCATCGGCGCTCCGATTGAAAAGCCATGTGAAGGATGCTTCACGTGGCTTTTTTTATAACGAGCGTCATGGTGTGCGGGCTCCTTAATATCCGCAGGCGTCATGATTTGGGGATAGCCGCGTGCCACCCAGTAGGCGCACTTCCGCAAGCTCGGGTTGCGTTCGAGTTCGGGATCATGCGCGGGGTCAGAGTCGGATTCGGCGGGATGATTGGTCTGCAATGACGGAACGGGTGATGTCCTGTTATCGGGCTTTATCTGGGGGATTGGCTCGTGCGCCAGTCATGGACGGCTTGTTTCGTCCGTTCGGCGATCAATTCGCGACTACGGGTCATGGCCTCCGAGCAGGATATTTGCGCGGTACAGAGGCTCCAGGCAGCCGTCAGCCCCATGTTGTGGATTTCTTCCACGGAGATGTGCACGGCGCCAGCGATGGCGATTACCGGTTTGTGCAGACTGCCGGCGCGATGCGCCACTTCGGCAACCACTTTTCCCGCCAAGGTCTGCGCATCGAGATTGCCTTCCCCGGTGATGATCAGATTCGCGCGTGCGATGGCGTCATCGAGCCCGATCAGGTCGGCGATATAACGGCTGCCGCTGTGTCGTGTGGCTCCCAGTACAGCCATCAGCGCGAATCCCAATCCACCGGCCGCGCCGGTGCCGGGTTGATCGGTAGAGCCGGGCAGGGTGTGGCTACCCGCGATTCGTCGGGCAATGTGTTGGATCCTGGTATCCATTTCGTGGATCTGATGACGTAGCAGCCCTTTCTGCGGGCCAAAAACGGCACTGGCGCCCTGGGCGCCGGTCAGTGGGTTGTCGACATCGGTTAATACGATGAGTTGCGTTGCTGCCAGACGCGGGTCCAGCCGGTGGAAATCCACCTCATGCAATGCCCCAAGTGCGCCGGGGTTGGGCGGCAGAGGATGCCCGCTGACATCCTTGAATACGACACCGAGTGCGGCCAACATGCCGGCGCCGGCATCGTTGGTGCCGCTGCCACCGAGTCCGATCAGCATTTGGGTCGCCCCCGTATCGAGCGCGGCCAGAATCAACTCGCCCACACCGTACGTGTCACGCCGCCAAATATCCCGATTGGTTTCAGTCAGTAGGCCCAAACCACAGGCTGAGGTGACCTCAATGACCGCCTGACGGGATTGGGGGGCATATCCCCATTTGGCTTGAACGGGGTGCCCTTCGGGCCCGTGGATGAGCGTTTGTTGCCATTTCCCGCCCAGGGTCTCATTGACGATGGCCGCCATGCCTTCTCCACCGTCGGCCATGGGGCGTATTTCAAGCGTGGAATCCGGCCATTCCTGCAGAATGCCGTCCGCCATGGCCTGTGCAACTGCCGGGCTGGATAGGCTGCCTTTGAAACTATCGGGGCAGAGGACTATGTGCATAAAACTCGGTGCTCACATTCGGATGAGATTTCCGCCCACATGGTAAAAGAAAAAAGCCCCGGAGGAATTTTCCTTCGGGGCTTCTTGTCGTCAGTATTCTGGAAGCTCTCTGCAGTGATAAGCGTATTCACTGCTGAGCTGTCGTCAATACCGTTAGGGTATGGCGTCCCCACGGGGATTCGAACCCCGGTTACCGCCGTGAAAGGGCGATGTCCTAGGCCTCTAGACGATGGGGACAATGAGGCAATTCGAGTCTTGCGACTCTGTGGTCTGTTCTATGCTGAACCTTTACGGTTCGATGATCAATTGAATCGGTGATCCAGTCAATCGGGAAATTGGCGTCCCCACGGGGATTCGAACCCCGGTTACCGCCGTGAAAGGGCGATGTCCTAGGCCTCTAGACGATGGGGACATGGTGCGCCCGGAAGGATTCGAACCTCCGACCCTCTGGTTCGTAGCCAGATACTCTATCCAACTGAGCTACGGGCGCTTGGCTCCCTGAGTAGGACTCGAACCTACGACCCAATGATTAACAGTCATTTGCTCTACCAACTGAGCTATCAGGGAATACGTCTTGCAACGTGGAGCGGCATATTAATGATCAAGGCCGGTGGCGTCAAGGCTGAATTCGATATTTTTGGACATCTGGCCGGCCTGGGGGATATGCGTCTATTCGGGAACCTTACATTAGCTCGAGTTCGTCCTCGATGACCTTGGCGCCAGCGCTGGCACATTCCTCGTCTGTTTTGCCCGAAGGGGCGCCTGAAACGCCAATGGCGCCATAGGTTTGGCCGCCTGCCTGGATCGGTACGCCGCCTGCCCCGAAGAACAGCCCCGGTACGCGCCCCAGAGCGCCATCTCCGCGATCACCCAGGGAAGAGGTGGGCGCAGTGAATGATATGGCCGTATAGGCCTTCATACGTGAAATGGTGAGCGTCAAATCCGGCGCAAGCACGTCGCGTAGTACCACCTGGGGATTGCCCCCCCGATCGACGACGGTGACGCCGATCTGGATCCCTTTGCCCCGGCAGGTGTGGATGGCTGCTTCTGCTGCCTTGAGCGCCATTTCCATGGAGAGCCGCTTGATGGTGATGACCGGTGGTTCATCGGCTGCCTGGACCGTGGTCATGGCGAGATTCAGACCGAAGCCCAGTGCCACGGCGATGGCCGTTTTTTTATTCATGTATTTCTGGATATTCATGGTGACTCCTTACGTTTTACATCGCTTCAAACTGGGCGAGTACTCATCGGGGCTGACCGGGGTGCCCGAATCCGGTCAGAGAAATCGCGCGAGCAGTCGCTGGCTCTGGTGATCCAGTTCGGACTGCTGTGGTATCAGAAAATGCAGGCCGAATTTGTCGGTAATCAGCAGGGCGCCGGACGGGAGATAACGAATGTCGTCCTCGGTTTTCAACAACAGCTCTGCGTCACCACGGTCCGTCTCCAAGTACCAGCGGCTCGGTGTGGCGTAGCTCGATACAGTACGGATGCGCAGGATCCGGGGAATCAGTTCCCGCTGTGCCAGGATGGCTTCGATCTGGTTCGCCGTTTCGGATGGCAGCGTATCGAGATCCTCGATCCACAAGCGCTCATGCCCTTGTTGATCAACCAGTGCGATGTACTGTCGGGGACTGCCGAGGGGGAAAGCGCGCACCGGCACCACGTCAACAGGCGCTTCATTCGTCGCTGTATGCAGTTGCAGCGTACCGAACGGGTCGAGGGTCAGCATGCGGTCAGTCTGTTGCATGGGGCGTACCTCCGGTCGCTGTGTCGAGGAGCGGCGGTTCCTCGTTCAGCTTGAGTTGTGCCTGATAGAGCCGGAAATAATGCCCCTGTTTCGCCAGCAGTTCGTCATGCCGCCCGGTTTCCACAATACGGCCCTGATCGAGAACTACGAGCATGTCGGCCTGACGCAGGGTCGACAGTCGGTGTGCAATGGCGATGGTGGTCCGGCCCTTGACCAGGTTATCCAGTGCCTGCTGGATTTCCCGCTCGGTTTCAGTATCCACCGAGGCGGTGGCTTCGTCCAGAATCAGGATCTTGGGATTGATCAGCAGGGCGCGCGCAATGGATATGCGTTGTCGCTCACCACCCGACAGCGCTTGTCCGCGTTCGCCGACCAGCGAGTCATAGCCTTGGGGCAGTTTCAGGATGAATTCGTGGGCATGGGCCGCGCGGGCCGCCTGGATAATCCCCGATCGGCTGGCATCCGGGTTGCCGTAGGCAATGTTATCGGCCACCGTGCCGAAAAACAGGAACGGTTCCTGCAGAACTAGGCCGATCTGGCGACGGTAGTCCGCGACGGAAAATTGCCGAATATCGGTGCCGTCGAGCCGGATTTGGCCGGCGGACACATCGTAGAAACGGGCGATCAGATTGACCAGGGTGGTCTTGCCCGATCCGCTGTGCCCAACCAGCCCCACCATCGAGCCCGGCTGGATGTCGAGATGAATGTCGTGCAGGATGCCGCGGTTTCCGTGCCGAAACCCGACCTGATCGAGGCTGATGGCAGCAGGGCGGCCAGCGAGCGGTTGTGGGTGAAGGGGTTCGGGCACGCTGGCGGTATGGTCCAGGATATCGAAGATGCGTTTGGCGCCGGCGGCGGTTTTCTGGGTGACCGAGACGATCCGGCTCATGGAGTCCATGCGCGCATAGAAGCGGCCAATATAGGCGAGAAAAGCCGTCAGGACCCCCACGGTGATGGCGCCCTGCGACACCTGCCAGATCCCGAATGCCCAGACGATCAGAAGGCCCAACTCTGTCAGGGCGGTGACCGAGGGGGCAAACAGCGACCAGATGCGGTTGACTCGATCATTGATCCGGAGATTTAGTCGATTGGCCTGATAAAAACGTTCCCCCTCGCGGGCCTCTTGCGAAAAGGCCTTGACGACCCGAATCCCGGGGATGGTGTCGGAGAGGATGTTGGTTACCTGCGACCACACGCGATCCACCCGTTCGAACCCTGTGCGCAAGCGGTCGCGTACGAGATGGATCATCCAGGCAATGAGCGGCAGGGGGAATAGTGTGACCAATGCCAGCCAGGGATTGATTGAAAACAGGATGATGACCGTCATGGTGATCATCAGCACATCGGTGGCGAAGTCGAGCAGGTGCAGAGACAGAAATACGTTGATTCGATCGGTTTCCGAACCGATGCGTGCCATGAGGTCGCCGGTGCGTTTGCTGCCGAAATAGTCCAGGGACAAGTTCAGGAGGTGATTGTAGGTGGCCGTGCGGATATCGGCACCGATCCGTTCGCTGACCCGGGCGAGGATATAGGTGCGCGCCCAGCCCAGGCTCCAGGCAATAAAGGCGGCGCCGAACAAGCCGGCCAGATACTTCATGACGGTGGTGGCCTGAATGGGCACCCCGTTTTGATAGGGAATCAATACATCATCCATCAAGGGCATGGTGAGGTAGGGGGGCACCAGCGTGGCGGCTGTGGCGGCCACCGTGAGACCGAAACCCAGCAATAATTGGGCACGGTAGGGTTTGGCAAAGCGCCATAGCCGGAACAGGGTCCAGGTCGATGGGGGCGACAGGGATTCGCTGCTTTCCTCCGGCCATTCGGTAGGCATCTTCGCCTGTTCCGGGGCGTCGGGTTGAGCTTCGGACCGAGCGCTTTGCAGGGCGTTGAACTGGGTCACCATGTTTTGTGCGGCTGGCATTCTGGACATCGTGAAACGCCAATGTGCCCGCACTTGGTGTGCATCGATCAGTTTCAGTGAACCCACCCCGGCATGATCGCCAAGCTGGAGTTTGAGATCGGGGTCTTCAATGGGCCAGCTTGCTTCGGGCTCTTGGTCGGCGGCGCGTAATGTGAATGCCTGGGGAGAGAGGATCAATTCCCGTGACGAAAATTTCAGGTCAGGAGAGAGGTCCAGCGGCAGACTCGCTAAGGTGGGCGCTAAGAGGGGTAAGTCAGGCGCGTCGATCACGGTTCGGGTTCCTGGGAAAAGTCTCTTTATTTCATCGGGTTTCCCGAAATTGTGTTGCGGGGAACGATGGCTTGACGGACTTATTTTGACGAGTAAATGAAGAAAGGAATATCTTATACGGCGATGAATGGATTGTATGTAGTCGGCGACTTTCGCCATGACCCATTTGTCGTCAGGTGTAGCGGCTTTCCGCATTGATGATCCGGGGTATTGTGCACCCGGTTGATACCGGATTTCAGGGTGGGTACAGACTGGATTGTCCCCACCCTGTTTATGTTGGGCTGCAAGAATTGCAGAAAAACTGGCTTGTAGGATGGATGTGTGGCGAAAACGATCGAGTTTCTGAATTTTTTATCCCTCCGTGGACCGAGTATCTGGACCTATTACCCGGTTCTTGAGGTATGGGTCGATATCGGTGATCTGGAAGACTGCCCCTCGAATACCGTCCCCGGTCTGTACGACCGGCTGGTGCAACTGCTGCCGGGACTGGTTGAGCACCGTTGCAGTTACGGGGAACGGGGCGGATTTCTCAAACGTCTGGAAGAAGGGACGTGGCCGGCGCATATCATGGAGCATGTCACGCTTGAGTTATTGACCCTGATCGGCTTGCCAGGCGGATTCGGTAAGGCGCGGGAAACGCCGATCCGTGGCGTCTACAAGGTGGTCGTGAGTGCCTGGGAAGAGGACGTGACCCGCCAGGCCCTTCACACCGCTCGAGATTTGTTGCTGGCGGCCATCGAGGATCGTCCGTTCGATTTGACAGCCGCGCTTGAGGCGCTGCATGAACTCAAGGACGAACGGTATCTCGGCCCCAGTACGGCGAGCATCGTCGATGCCGCGATGAGCCGCAAGATCCCCTCGATTCGCTTGAGTAATTGCAGCCTTGTGCAGCTCGGTTATGGCGCTGCCCGGCGCATGATCTGGACGGCGGAGACGGATCGGACCAGTGCCATTGCCGAAGGGATTTCCCGCGACAAGGATTTAACGAAAACGCTATTGCAGTCTTGTGGGATTCCCGTACCGGAAGGTCGTCGGGTCGAGAGTGCCGAAGATGCCTGGGCGGCGGCTCAGGACTTGGGTATGCCGGTCGTGATCAAGCCGGAGGATGGCAATCATGGCCGAGGAGTGTTTACCAATCTGTCGACGGAGGCCGAAATCTCGAATGCCTACGCCGTGGCGGTTGACGAAGGCAGTGGCGTGCTCATCGAGCGGTTCGTTCCTGGGGTTGAGCATCGGGTTCTGGTCGTCGGTGGGCGCGTTGCTGCTGCTGCGCGTGGCGAAGAAGCTGCTGTGACGGGCGATGGCCGTTCCACTGTTCAGGAATTGATCGAGTCACAGCTCAACAGCGATCCGCGTCGGGGCACCACCGAAAACCACCCGCTGAATCCGGTTCGTCTTGATTCTGCAGCGCGTTTGGAATTGGAACGTTTGGGGCTGACCGGAGACTCTGTGCCGGTCGACGGTCAGCGGGTACTGATCTCCCGGCATGGCAATGTCGCCCACGACTGTACGGCGCTGGTTCATCCATCGGTGGCCGCGCATTGCGTGCTGGCCGCGCGCGTCGTGGGTCTGGATATCGCCGGTATCGATCTGGTCACGCCGGATATCGGCCAACCGCTACGTGCGGTGAATGGGGCGCTGATTGAGGTGAATGCCGGGCCGGGGCTGCTGATGCACCTCAAGCCGGCCAGTGGCGAGTCGGCACCTGTCGGGCACGCAATCATCGAGCATCTGTTCGGGCCCGAAGAGACCGGGCGGATTCCCATTGTCGGAATTACGGGCAGTGCGCATAAAACGGCCTGCGCCCATGTGTTGAATCACTTCCTGCGCTTGGTTGGCCGTACGGTGGGCATGGCTTCCAGTCGGGGGTTGTTCGTGAAGAATCGCTGCATCGCGGCGGGCAATCAGGCCAATCGCGTGGCGGCGAACCGCTTGCTGATCAACAACACGGTTGAAGTGGCCATCGTCGAGAACGATAGCCGGGTGATCCTGAGCGAAGGTCTGGCTTATGACCGGTGTTCGGTCGGTGTGGTTACGTCAATTGATGTGGCCAAACATATCGGTCCGTTTCACATCGACACCCCCGAAAAGGTGTTCAGCGTATTCCGGACCCAGATCGACGTGGTGCTGCCCAGTGGGGTGGGTGTCCTGAATGCCGACGAGCCGATGATTGTCGATATGGCGGAACTCTGCGATGGCGAGGTGCTGTTCTTTACGCAGGATACGGCATCGCCCGTGGTCGCGGCCCACCGCGAACAGGGGGGGCGGGCCGTCATTCTGCAGGCGGGCGAATGCCAATTCGTGCAGGGTGCTGCGGAGGTCGGTCGGCTGGTTCTTCCGGCTTCGGACCTACCCGCATTGGCATTGTTGGCCGCTCTGGCGACCGGCTGGGCATTCGATCTGAATATCGATCTCATGCGGGCCGGGTTTGATACGTTATCTGATGTACTTCCACCTGCGGCCCTGGGTTAAGTGATTTGATCCCGCCCTTTCGATACATGGTTTTTTAGGAAAACGAACATGGAAATTACGCGTGTACGCGCGCTGCGCGGGCCGAATCTCTGGTCGCGCCATACGTCTCTTCAGGCCAGCGTGGTCTGTTCGCCGGGCGAATGTGATATCAGTGAACTACCCGAGTTTGAGGCGCGTCTTCGCGCACGATTTCCCCAGGTAGGGAATTTGCAGGCCATCGGCCAGAACCAATTGATTTCACTGGCCCAGGTGCTGGAACACAGTTGTCTGGCCTTGCAGGCGCAGGTCGGTTGTCCGGTCACGTTCAGTCGCACCGTACCGAGTCGTGAGGCTGGTGTGTTTCAGGTCATCGTCGAATATACCGAGGAGGCCGTGGGTCGACTGGCATTGCAGTTGGCGGAATCTTTGATTAATGCGAGCTTGCAGAATACGGATTTCGACCTGTCGGCGGCACACGAAACGTTGCAGAGCCTGGATGAAGACGAGCGTCTGGGGCCGAGTACGGGTTCGATCGTGCAGGCGGCGGTCGCTCGGAGTATCCCCTTCCGGCGGTTGACGTCGGGTAGCCTCGTTCAGCTGGGTTGGGGGCGGAAACAGCATCGGATTCAGGCCGCTGAAATCGATCGAACCAGTGCCATTGGTGAATCCATTGCCCAGGACAAACAGCTGACCAAGGCCCTGTTGCGGGCCGCCGGTATTCCGGTTCCAACCGGACGAGTGGTCTCCAGCGCTACGGATGCCTGGGCGGCGGCCCAAGAGATCGGACTGCCGGTGGTGGTGAAACCCCGAGACGGTAATCAGGGTCGGGGCGTGGTCGTGAATATTTCGAATGAGGAACAGTTGCACCGTGCCTATGCCAGCGCGCGCGAGGAAAGCCGGGATGTGATGGTCGAGCGCTTCATGCCGGGTTATGACTTCCGGGTGCTGGTGGTCGGCAATCAGGTGGTTGCGGCCGCCCGGCGCGATCCGCCGATGGTGATTGGCGATGGGGTATCTACCGTCGCGCAACTGGTGGATCAGGTCAATGCCGATCCACGCCGGGGCGGTGGGCACGCGCACGCGCTGACGCGGATTCGTCTCGACGATATCGCTATCGTGACGCTGGAGGCGCAGGGCTATCACCTGGATTTTGTGCCGGATATCGGTGTTCAGGTGATTTTGCGCAATAACGGCAATCTGTCCACGGGGGGCTCGGCCACTGACGTGACGGATGATCTGCATCCGGATCTGGCGGCCCGCGCGGTGGATGCAGCCCGGATGATCGGTCTTGACGTCTGCGGCGTGGATCTCGTGTGTGAGAACGTGAACCAGTCGTTGGAGGATCAGCACGGCGGTGTCGTTGAGCTGAATGCGGCGCCTGGGCTGCGTATGCACCTTCAGCCTTCCTACGGCAAGCCGCGTGCGGTCGGCGAAGCGATCATCGCAGAGCTTTACCCGGCGGGCGAAGACGGCCGGATTCCGATTGTGGCCGTTTCAGGCACCAACGGTAAGACAACGACTACCCGTTTGATCGGCCATCTGCTCGCCCAGTCCGGGCAACGTGTGGGCATCACCACGACCGATGGTGTGTATATCGATGGCGAACGGATCGATGCGGACGACTGTGCCGGTCCGATCAGCGCCCGTAACGTGCTGCTTCATCCGTATGTGGATGCCGCCGTGTTCGAAACCGCGCGTGGGGGGATTCTGCGGCAAGGCCTGGCGTTCGACCGTTGCGATGTGGCGGTGGTGACCAATGTGGGACTCGGCGATCATCTGGGGATAGCAGACATTCATTCTGTGGAGGATTTGGCGGCGGTCAAACAGGTCGTTGTCGACAACGTGGCACCGCAGGGAATGGCCGTGCTGAACGCGACCGACCCCATCGTGGCCCGCATGGCGGATTCATGCCCGAGTGCGGTGACCTTCTTCGCGCTGGACAAACAGCTGCCGTTGCTTGTCGCCCGCCGCGAACGGGGTGATCGGGTGATCTATGTGGATGGGCCGGATATTGTGGCCGAGCAAGGGCCGTTTCAGTGGCGTATGCCGCTTAAGCGGATACCGCTGACGCTGTCTGGCAAGGTCGATTTTCAGATCGAGAACGTCATGGCGGCCGTTGGCGCGGTCTGGGGGCTCAATCTGGATTGGGCGGTCGTCGAACGCGGACTGGTCAGTTTTTCCGGCGACGCCACGATGGCGCCGGGGCGGTTCAATCTGTTTGATTATCGAGGCGCAACGGTCATTGCCGACTATGGCCATAACAGCGATGCGATTCTGGCGCTCTGCCGTGCTGTGCAGAACATGCCCGCCCGGCAACGTCTGGTCGTGATCAGTGGTGCTGGTGATCGACGTGATGAGGATATCCGCCAGCAGACGCAGATTTTGGGCGACGTGTTCGATCAAGTCCTGCTCTACCAGGATGCCTGCCAGCGTGGGCGGGCCGATGGCGAGGTCATCGCGTTGTTGCGGGAAGGGCTGGCCGGTGCGCAGCGCACGACCTACATCGAAGAAATCCAGGGTGAGTTTGTCGCCATCGATCGGGCTTTGGCGCGGCTAGAGCCGGGGGATGTCTGCCTGATTCTGATCGATCAGGTCGATGCAGCCCTGGCGCATCTAGCCGAGCGCACGGCAGCGGAAAAAACACCGCTCGCTGGTTGATATCTCAATCGGCAGATGGGGCGTCGTCCGCGAGCTTGTTGCGTAAAAACCGGTGAAAGTGCTGCATGCCTTCTTCCAGCGGAAGCTGGTAGGGGCCGGTCTCGTTCTTGCCCGCGCGATAGAGCGCTTTCCGACCTTGCTGCATCTTTACGCAGATGACTTCATCCTCAAGCCCCGTTTCATGGTAGGCGGCCTGCTGTGCATCAATCAGGCCGCGCTGATGCGCGACAATGTCCGCCGGGTAGTAAAATTCCACAATGTTTTGGGTCGATTCAACGCCCTGCGGGATGAGCGAAGAGATGACCAGCACTTCGGGGTACCACTCGATCATCAGGCCGGGATAGTAGGTAAACCAGACCGCACCAAAGGGGTAGGGCACGCCATCGGGGCGATGCGCCTTCAACGCTTCCTGCCAGGCCTTGTAGGGGGCAGAACCGGTTTTATGCTGCAGGTCGAGCGGATTCAGGCTGACTGTTTGTACCGACCACCATTCCCCATATTGCCAGTTCAGGTCATCGCAGCTGACGAACTGGCGTAAGCCGGGATGAATCGGCCCGACGTGATAATCCTCCAGATACACCTCGATGAAGGTTTTCCAGTTGATCGGGTAGAGGGTGGATTCGACCCGGTCCAGCCGATATCCGGAAAAATCCAGTTCTCTGGCCGCATTCATGCTTGCCAGATCGGCCGATACGTCGCGCGGGCCGGCAAACAGCAGCCCCTGCCAATTTTTCAGGCCGGTTCGTTCCAGGTCGAGGCAGGGCTTTTCACTGAATTTTGGTGCGGCGATCAGTTGGCCGTGGTGGTCGTACGTCCAGCGATGCAGCGGACAGGTAACCCGTTGATGGGGTAGCCTGCCCTGACCCTCGAGCATCAGGGCCTGACGATGTCGGCAAATATTGCTGAGCAGGCTGATGGTTTGCCCGGTGTTGACCAGCATCTTTGCCTGATCGAAACGCGCCAGGGTGTGGTAGTTCCCCGGTTCGGGCGTCATCAGTTCGTGCCCGATGTAGCCCGGCCCATTGGCGAACAAGCGGTCCAGTTCCCGCTGATAAATGAGGGGGTCGAAGTACCAGTCGATCGGTAATTGCGGGGCATCGGTCAGGGCGATGTCGGATGGTGCGCAGCAGGCGGGCATGAATGGCAGCCTAAAATCGTCGGGCAATCAGTACGGCATTGCTGCCACCGAAAGCGAACGAGTTGGAGAGTATGGTATCGACGGTCTGTTCTCGCGCACCTTCGGCCACCATGTCGATGCCCAGCGTTTCATCCGGTACGCGGCAGTGGGCAGTGGGCGGAATCCGATTTTGGCGGATGGCAAGAATACCAATCGCCAGTTCGACAGCCCCGCCGGCGCCCATCAAATGGCCATGTACAGCCTTGGTCGCGCTGACGGGAATGCTGTGAATGTCGGCGCCGAACACGGTGCGGAGCGTTTCGGCTTCCACCGCATCGCCGGCAAGGGTGCCCGTGCCATGGGCATTGATGTAGTCGATTGACGCGGGTTCCATGCCCGCATCCTGGAGCGCATTTTGAACGGCACGTTGTTGCCCTTCGGTCGTGGGGTGTGTGATGTGTGTGGCATCGCAGCTGGCGCCATAACCCACGATTTCCGCCAGAATGGGTGCGTTGCGCGCTTGTGCCGATTCGAGGCTTTCCAGCACCATGAAGCCGCTGCCTTCACCCATGACGAGGCCATTGCGATCGCTTGAAAAGGGTCGGCAGGACGAACCGACGGGATCTGCGGGTGGGGCCACGGCGCGCAGGGCATGCCAGGCATGCAGTACGCCATAGGTGAGCAGCGCTTCACTGCCGCCCGCGAGAATCCGTTCGCTGTAGCCATGCCGAATGGCGCGCATCGCTTCGCCGATGGCGGTGGCGGATGACGCGCAGGCAATGGCAAAGGTATTGTTTGCGCCCCCCATCCCAAAGCGGATGGCGAGCTCCGAGGCTGGGGCGTTGTGAATGCCGCGGGGCAGGGTCATTGGAGAGACACGGTCTTTATGCTCGGCGTAGAGACGATGGTAGGACTGATCCATCGTGCTGCTGGGGCCGGCGCCGGTGCCGAGATAGACGCCGGTTTCCTGGAGCAGATCCGGTCGATCGAGCAGCTTTGCCTCCTCGAGGGCGAGGCGGCCAGCGGTGAGGGCAAGTTGGGTTACCCGATCGTGAACGGCGGTTTTCGGGTCGTTGTCGATGCCATCCTCGATCCAGGCAGCGATGGTGATCGGGGGCGCGGGATTCATCTCGGGGAGTGTGCGAATCCCGCTATCTGCCGCACAAACCCGATCGAAAAATCGTCCCGGCCAGGTGCCCAGGGCGGAAACAACACCCATACCGGTGATGACGACACGATGAAAATCGGACATGACCCGGTTATGCCTGTGCCAGCTTGGCGTGAACCTCGTCAAAGACATCGCCCAGTGTTTTGGGTGGGGTTCCGGTCTGTTCGAAGCGAATTCCGAATTGATCTTCGATCTGGAACATGAACTCGATGGTGGACAGTGAGTCCAGACCGATTTCTTCCAGTGTGGTGTCCCGAGTCAAACCCTCCCGTGCTACCGGGACTTCCTTGATGAGCAGCACATAGAGTTGTTCTTCGATATCGTTCATGACGTGGTTCCTTCGAGCGGGATCGGGATGGCAAGTGGGGTCATAGCGGGTGGACTCAGGTAGAACCGCAGAAAATGTGTGACGAGTTTAGCAACCGCTTCACGCTCGTAATCAAGCGTAACCATATGGTAACTATTGGCCAATTTGACCAGTTGGACATGGTGGCTGCTCACCTTGCGCTGGACTTCATAGGCACTGCGGATATGGGCAATGTCATCTTCCAGGGCATGAATGATCAGAACCGGCGCCACGATCTGTTTCAAATGGTGCCGGGTATGACTCATCAGGCGTGCGGCTTCGTGCAGGGCCGGCAAGGAGAGTGCCGAGGCACCGACGGCCGTGATGGGCTCTGCGGCGACCTGTCGCTCGATCCATTCACGCAGACGGGTGTTCTTCAAGCCGAAGGGGGAAGATTCCCGGATGACCATGCGATGCCGCAGTGGCGTGAAGTAGCCCAGCGGGCTCAGAAAGCGGTACCAGGGAGTGTTCCAACCGTCGTAATGCAGGGTTGTTGATAACGGAATGACCGCCGCGACCCGATCGCCGCGTTCGGCCGCGACCGCAAGCGCCATTGTGGCACCCATGCTCAGTCCACATACGGCGACCTGAGGATATTGATCTGCGAGACGATCGAAGCATGCGACGGCCTGGGAAAGCCAGTCCTGCCAATCGCCAACCGCAGGATCAGCGGCAAAACCATAACCGACAAGCTGGGGGGCATCGACCGTGAATCCGGCGCCATGCAGCACCTTGAGTAACGGCTGAAGCTCCAAGGGTGTACTTCTGAGGCCGGAAAAAACCAGTACGGCAAAGTCATTGCCAGCGAAAAATTTGCCAAGGGCGGGGGGCGTTGTCATGTCGTGGCTAGGATCTTTAATTCTACGTGAAGTGGCGCGGTGTTTGTGGCGTGGGGCGGCAGTTAAACGTTCTGTGTAAACGCACTGTGTTAAGCGTCAATTGTATCTGAAGTAAATTATTTGCCTATCTTGATTTAGAGATGAGACAGATGGAGGCGCAATTAGTTTTACTGCATTGCATGAAAAAATCCTGAATAGGTAAATGGGCCTTTTTTAACGCTCGGTTGATGAGGCGACTCAGGTAATCGATTGGCGGGATGATGGGGTGTCGGCCGAACACCCCGAGGGCGTAACTCATTTTTGGTTGGTGGCGGGTGTCAATACCTGTGGGCTTGTTATGCCGTCCCGCTTTCGTTTTTCATTTCACGTTGGGCATGTTTCGCCAACCAGGCAATCAGGTTTTGGTTGGCAACCCGGTTTTCCTGCGAGCCATGTATTGCCTGGTGCCACCGTGCGGCTTCGCCCTGCGCATGGCCCTGTGCGGTTAGAAACTGATTGAGCGGGCAGTCGTCCAGTTTCAGCGGGTGAGTCTTGTGGCCGGTGTGTATCAGCCACCAGTGGTAGGCCAGTGCCCCCAGGAATGTTCTTAAACCCGTATCGGCCGGGCGTGGTGGGCATCGCTGAAGCCAGGGGAGGATTTCCTCGGGCGGCATCGGGTGCGCAAGCGCGAAGCCCTGTCCGAAATGGGCGCCCAGAACAGATACGGCTTCGATGACGCCGGCATCTTCCAGTCCCTCGACGATGACTGTCTGGTCGAAATCATTGCCCATCTGGATGATGGCCGCGATCAGACTCATGGTTTGTACGGGGTTAGTCCGAATTTCGGCCACGAGGCTCTGGTCGATCTTGATGATGTTGAATGGCAGGGAGGCCAGACGGTGAAGGCTGCTATATCCCGAACCCAGATCGTCCATGGCCAGGGGAACACCCAATGCGACCAGTTTCTGGATGGCTGAGTCTTGGACGTATTGGTCGATCCCCTGGGTTTCCAGAATTTCCAGGGTCAACCGGGCGGGCTGGATGCCATGTTTGCTCAGGGCCGTTTCGATCCAGTGGCAGCAGTTCGGGTCGAGCAGGGTGCCGGGCGACAGATTGACGGACAGCCCCAGTTCGACACCCGCCTGATCCCAATGCGACAACCAGGGAAGGGCTTGATCCAGGACCAGACAGAACAATCGGTCGAGTTCAGTATCTCCCAACAGAGGCAAAAACTCACCGGGTGGGATTATCGTCCCATCCGGGCGTTTCAATCGGGCGAGCGCTTCGACCTTGATTAGGGCGCCAGTGCGCAAATCAACAATTGGTTGCATGTGGACACAAAGTCCACCGGAGAACAGTTCCTCGCGGTAGTTCTGCGACAATTGCTGACTGATGACGGGGCCAGGGTTATTGCACAGAAGCCAGGCCTGGCTCAAACGCAATTGCAGATTGCGGACAAATTGCTGCATCCAGACCGTTTCGAATTGATTCGGGTACTGCCCATACAGACTGAGTGCCGCGTTCAATCGCCCGTTGCCGCTCATGATGGGTAGGGACAAGGTCGAGGTGATGTTCAGCTCCCGCGCCAATTCGTGCCATTCGGCATAGCGGTCATCCTGCAATATATTGGGCGTGCTCTGGATGTTCAACGTCCGCCAAGCAAGGGAGGTCAAACTACGGCCACGTGGGGTCACCGGATCGGTGTTGATCTGGCGTCCTGGTGCGCTTACAGCGGATGCAAGCAGACTGCCTTTGTGACCGGCGCTGCTCTCGACTGTAAAAACGCCTTCGGTGTCCGGCCGCATCAGCAGAACGGCTTGAATGCCCGGTAGTGTGCCCAGTCGTTCGATTTCCTGCACTTTGACATCGGCCCACAGGCTTCCTGCCACGGGCAATGGATGGGTCAGCAGGTCGAAGTGATCCTGGATCGTGGTGCCGCCCGCCTGCAACTGGGCCAGAATGTCGTCCTGGATACGCGCCTCACTGGCCACGAGAATGTGATAACGCTCCCGGCCATTCAGCGGCGATTGATTCAGATAGTCATTGAGCAGCTTGCGGTACAGGTTCATCGATTGCATGAGCAAGGGGCTGTTGACCCCGACAAGTGCGTGGGTTGCGCCAATGTGTTGGGCGCGCTCGGTGATCTGTTTCCGGGTTGTTTCCGGGTTAAGGAGAAAACAGAGGTGTTTTGATTGAGTGGCGATCAGACGTGGAAAGGCGGATGCTTCGAGTGTGCCCAGTATTTTTTGCGCCACGGGGTTGTTGCCCAGCTCCGCATAGAATTTTCGTATAAAGGGCTCGGCCTGATCATGAAGATAGGTCGTGCATTGCACCATCAGTGCCTGGCTTTCCGGGGAGTAGGCATCGAAATAATGCTCCTTATCCTGGGGGACAACCGCGTCATGAATGATTCGCCACCATTTCGTGCGCGTGGCCTTGTTCATTTTTGCGGTATAGAGCGCAGCATCTGCCTGTCGCAGCAAACCATCTCCCTGTTCGCCATCGGCAGGGTAGAAGGCGATCCCGATACTCATTCCGATCTTGGCATATTTTTGTGAGGCCACCTCGAACGGTGTCTCAACAGCTTGATGGAGGCGGTCCAGGGCGATTTCCAGCTGGGGTATGAGCCGGTCTTCCACGAGGTCCTCCAGCACGATCACGAATTCATCCCCGCCCAGCCGGGCCAGCAAATCCTGTTTGCGTAACCGGGACTGGAGCCGAGCGGCCAGTTCACGCAGCAGCGTGTCGCCGCCTTCGTGGCCGAAGTTGTCATTGACGGGCTTGAAGTCGTCAAGGTCCAGCATGCCGACCGCGACGACCGTACTATTGCGTTGGGCGCGTGCGATTGCGCGTGGCAAGTGCTGTTCGAGCGCCCTGCGATTCGGCAGGCCGGTCAAGGTGTCGTGTAAAGCCTGGTAGGCGATTTCCTGCTTGGCCTTGTGCAGGGCGGTGACGTCAATCAGGCTCCAGATCACGCCGGGTTGGCCGTTTGGTAGCGAGATGGCGGCGCCCAGGATTTCTACGTTCAGGATTGTCCCGTTCTTGTGGCGGATCGTATTTTCCTGATGGATTGTCCGAAAGGGCCCGCCCGGTGCCGCACTGAAATGGGTGGCGAAGTATTCGACGGCAGCATTTTCATCCTGAAGTATCGAGGCGTTGTTGCCGAAAAGCTCTTCTCGATCGTAGCCCGTGAGCAGACAAAGGGCGGGGTTGGCGTCGGTGATGGCTCCTTCGGCATCGACTGTGAGCAAGGCCGCTGCGTTGCTGTCGAACAATGCACGTTGATAGGCACTGGTCTTGGCGAGTTCCTTTTGCAAATTGTGGCGCTGGGTAATGTCCTGAATGGTCCAGACCGAGGTTGTGAGCTCTTCGTCCTGAATCATGCTGGCGGAGAGATCGCAAATGATGACCGAGCCGTCCTTACGGGCGAACCGGACGTCCGGGATCGTGAGTTTCCCTTGTGCCATGAGCGTGAGATAGCCCTGGCCAACCCGTTCATAATCTTCCTCGCTGGCATAGAGCAGGTGGGTTGATTGCCCCAGAAGCTCGTCTGGATGGGTATAGCCCAGCATGATCACGAATCGAGCCGTCACCTGAACCATGTGGCGATCTCGAACCATGACGATTCCGGCGAGCGTATTGTCCAGCAAGGCTTGTTGCGTGGCCGTCAGCAAGGCCTCGCGCCGTTGGGTTTCGATCCAGTGCAGCCCGCGGGTGATGTCCTGGGCCAGATCTTCGAGCAGATGGCGCATCTCGTCTGAGAAGACCTGGGTTTCCGAATGGTAAGTTGCCAGAACAGCCCAACGGTTGCCGTTTTTCAGGATGGGAATCGTGGCGCTCGAATGAATGCCGAATTTCTCGGCCCGGGCCAGCCACGGCGTAAGGCCTGGTGTTTTTTTGAGCTCCTGTGCATAAACAGGATATTGCGATCGCCAGGCATGACCCACCGGACCTTGACCTTCCGGCAGATCGGGGTCACTGACGATTTTCAAGTCCTCGGTATACCCTGTCGCGCCTGCTGCGGCGAGAATCTGGAATAACCCGGTTTTATCGGGCTTGGCAATATAGGCCAATCGGAATCCGCCATACTTGACGGCAAGTGCACAAATTTCCTCCATGAATCCGGTTTCATCCCTGCTGACGGCCATGGCTTGATTGACCTGGGCCAGCAAGGCATTGACATCCGCCAGATGCTTGAGATGTCGGGCATCTCGTTCGCGTTGGCGCAACAAGGTGTAGATGCTCCAGGCCGCCATGCTCAGTACCAAAAACATACCGAGGTACAAATCCAGCCTTTCACGTGCACTTTCTTGATAGCTTTGCAGGATCAGGTCCGCGGGTTCCTCAGTCTGTACGGCCAGCGGGTAGTCGGTCACGGGGATCAGGCCATGCGCCTCGGCAAGCGGCGCGTTATTGAAGCGTAACTGTCCGTTTTGATAGAT
The DNA here is from genome assembly GCA_035531235.1 of Halothiobacillus sp. Taxonomy (GTDB): domain Bacteria; phylum Pseudomonadota; class Gammaproteobacteria; order Halothiobacillales; family Halothiobacillaceae; genus Halothiobacillus. Next base: position 90,034 of record DATKTJ010000117.1, read on the forward strand.
GCCTAAAATACTGTGATCCCGACGGTCGATGACAGTGAATTGCCAGGCTTTGTCGTCGGTGGGGTAGTAAGCAAGCAGATCTTTGAGTCGATATATGAGGCTGACGTATAAAAGGGTCGTGCCATCCGCGCTTGTCTTTCGTAAACGCAGTGAGATGACGGGCACGTGATTCACGATGCGATCTGGTCCTAACAGATAATTCGGTTGAGCGGGGAGTGGCGTGAAATCGCCAATTGGGGATACGGGGATGTCAGCGTCAGGCTTGCTGGACCACAGCCGGGTCTGGCCATCGGCCGCATAGATATTGATAGCGTAGAGCTCGGGGTGCAGCGGTTCTAACTGTTTGAACAGGCGTAATGTCCGGGGTGCAGAGGTGCTGGACGGTGGGGTGTCGCTCAAGAGCGCGCCAATCAACGCCAATTCCTTGTAGGCATTGTTCAGCCGACCCTCGATGCGATTGGCAAATAACCGCCCCGCATGCTCGCCTTCCAGGTTGATTTGGTGCTTCGTTGAATGGTACTGCGCGAACTCATTCCAGCAACCCCAACCGATCAACATGAGCAAAGGCAGAATCAGCAACAGCCGGTAATAAATACCGGGCCATCGCTTGGCTTGATTGCTCATGATGTGGTGTAGGACATGGTGCTCATACCGATCGGGGATGCTCGTGGGTTTAAATATGTTGGGGAAAACTATTCCCAATTATAACGCAGCATTTCGTGGGGCGTAGATGGCGCGTGAAATTCACCGACGTTCCGGAGTTTTGAAACAAAACCGGACACAGGGGAGGGTGAAGGCTGTGCTACATCCTGTACTTAAACTCAGAATCGCAAGGTGCCCACATCCTGCTAGAATGAGGCAAATCGCATCACCCACAGGAAGAGGTACGCAGGATGGCACTTGGCGGCGGCATGATTCACCACAACATCCCGGACAAGGAGACGTTGTATCGTTCTTATATGCCGTTTATCAAGAATGGCGGTTTGTTCATTCCGGGGCACCTGCACCACGATATGGGCAAAGAGTTGTTTTTGACCCTGACCATGATGGGTAACCCAGAGCGTATAGCCTTAGCCGTTAAGGTGGTATGGCAAACCCCCGAAGGGTCGCAGGGCGCGAAAACTGCCGGGATCGGTGTGCAATTCAGCCCGATGGATAAGGGCCAGACCCGCGCCAAGATCGAGGCTTATCTCGCCGGTGCGCTCGAAAAGGATACGCCGACGGCAACCATGTGAGCGGCGGACTGTCTCAGCAGAGACCTGACGGGCGCCATGCCCGCTGGAGACCGTCTTGGTCATCCCGTTCCCGATTTATCCGGGCAGAATATTCACTGCCTGATTTTTAACCGTTACCCGAAGCCACCATGCCCCATACCCGATCGACCCACTACCTGATCCTCGCACTCGCGGTCTTTATCGGTTTCTACTGGCAAATTGGTAGCATCCCCCTGTTCGATCTCGATGAAGGTGCATTTACCTCGGCCACCCGCGAGATGTTTCTGCGCCATGATTTCATTACCCCTTACCTCAATACCGTGCCACGGTTTGACAAACCGATCCTGATCTATTGGCTACAGGCCGCTTCGGCTATGGTGTTCGGCTTTAACGAGTGGGCGTTCCGCCTGCCCTCGGCTCTGGCCTCGACGGCCTGGGTCTTCATGATTTACCGATTCGGCCAATTGGTGCTTGATCGGGAAAAGGCTTTTTATGCCGCGTTGATTGCGGCAACGGCCCTGATGACGACCATTATCGGCAAGGCGGCGATTGCCGATGCGGTACTGATGTTGTTCATGACGGCGTCAATGTTTGCCATCTTCCGGCATTGGCAGACGAACCGGGCTGGGTATATTCGCTGGGCCTACCTTGCCATGGCATTGGGCTTTCTCACCAAGGGACCGGTGGCGGTGGTGATTCCGGCCGTGGTCAGTCTGATGTTCTATCTGTCGACCGGGCGCGGGGCGGCCTGGTGGCGGGCGGTTCTGGACTGGCGGGGCATCCTTTTGTTTCTGGCCGTGGCCTTGCCCTGGTATCTGTTGGAATACGCCCGGGAGGGGCAGGCTTTCGTTGATGGATTTTTCTTCAAGAACAATGTGGGGCGTTTCAATGCACCCATGGAAGGCCATTCCGCCGGTTTCTGGTATTACCCGGTCGTGACCTTGATTGCGCTCTTGCCCTATACCGGGCTGGTATTCCGCGCGCTGGCAGGATTGGTCGCGGATGTGCGGGGTGGTGATTGGCGTTTGCGGCCGACGAGGGAACTGTCGCCGGAACAGGCGCTCAAACGGTTCGGTTGGCTGTGGTTCGGCTTTGTGTTGCTGCTGTTTTCCTTTTCCGGAACCAAGTTGCCGCACTATTTGAACTATGGTCTGGTTGGATTGATTCTGATCATGGCGACGTATTTCCCCACGATTCGGAATCGGTGGCTGCATCTGTTGCCGGTGTGGGGGATGTTGCTGATATTACTGGTATTGCCGGTGGCGCTTGATCTGTTTTTCGATCGTATTCGGCCGGCCTACGTTCAGGCGATGCTGGTTGATCGAAATCAGTATTTTGGACCGAGCTGGTATCTGGTGCTGGGCGTGATTCTGGGGTTGTCGGCGTTAGCCGCCTTCAAAAGGTCCTGGGCGTTACCGGCCGTACTCATGCCCGTGGCCTTGTCCTTTTCGCTGGTCATCAATGGGCAGCTTTTGCCGATCGTGGATGCGCTGCAGCAGGGGCCGATCAAGACGGCTGGTTTGCTGGCGCGTGATTTGCCCGGCACGGCAGTCATGTATCGCATGAACACACCAAGCTTCGGGGTCTACGCGGGCAAGATTCTGGCAAGACATGCCCCCGAGCCGGGCGATCTTGTGTTGACGCGGGAAGTCTATGCCCACGATCTTGATGCGCGAGTACTCTTTGCTCAAGGTGGTGTGGTGCTGCTGCGCATGCGCTAGACTCACTTTCATACAACAAATATTTCTGTAACAGGAGTAATGACGATGTCTGACTTTTTGAAAAACCGCCGCAATTTCATGACGGCTGTGGCGGGCGCCGGCGGAGCGGCCTTGGGTATCCAAACGGCGCAGGCAGCAGATGAACTACGTTTCCCCGGCGACAAGCCCAAGCATCATGTTGTCTACCAGATCAACAAAAATGATCCGGAATATCAGACCCACATCCTGAACTCCATGAGTGCCATGATCACCGAATTCGGCGGCAACGTGCAGATTGCCGTCGTGGCCTTTGCCGCCGGGATTCACTTGCTGGCAAAATCGCCGCAAAAAACAGTCAACCCATTGATTTATGAGCGCGTTAAGGGGTTCTCTGACAACTATGGCGTCGTTTGGGATGCCTGCGGCAATACCATGCATACCGTGGGCTACAGCGATACAGACATGCGCTCGTTTGCAAAGATTCGCCAAGTGGGCGCTGCGGCGCTTATGGAGTACCAGGAGCAGGGTTACGCCTATATCGCTTGGTAATCTTCCCTGGAGATGGCCGGCTTGTCGGTAATTCCTTGACTTAGGTCCTTGTTGATTTGATTGGGCGGCGCAGTGATTCTGTTTGCCGCCCGTATTTTTTGGTTTACGGTATGCCCATGAATGAACTCATTATCCGCCAGTCCGATGACTGGCACGTCCATCTGCGCGATGGCGACATGTTGGCCGCCGCCGCCCCGTTTACGGCGCGACAGTGTGGCCGAGCCATTGCTATGCCCAATCTGGTTCCGCCCGTGGTCACGGTCGACGAAGCGCTTGCATACCGGCAGCGAATTCTCGCGGCCGTACCTACGGATTCGGGGTTCGAGCCGCTGATGACCCTGTATCTCACGGAGCAGACCACGGTGGCCGAGTTGGCGCGTGCGGCGGAAAATCCGTATATCCATGCGGTCAAACTCTATCCGGCGGGCGCGACAACAAATTCCGATCGGGGCGTGCGTGATCCATTGGCCATCGATCACCTGCTGGCCGAACTGGCGCGCACGGGTTTGCCGCTGCTGGTGCACGGCGAGGTGGTCGACCCCCAAGTGGATATATTCGATCGGGAAGCGCGTTTCATCGAACAGGTTCTGGTGCCGATTCGTCAGCGTTTTCCGAATCTGCGTCTGGTGATGGAGCACATCACTACCGAAGATGCCGTGGCTTTCGTTCGTGCTCAGGACGGCCCGGTCGGGGCAACCATCACGGCCCATCATCTGCTGTATAACCGCAATGCCATGTTGGTGGGTGGGATTCGACCGCATTATTACTGCCTGCCGGTACTGAAACGCGAACGTCATCGGCAAGCACTGTTGGCGGCGGCAACGTCCGGGGACCCCCGGTTTTTCATGGGCACCGATTCCGCACCCCATACTCAAGGCGCCAAGGAATCCGCTTGCGGCTGTGCGGGGGCCTTTACGGCTCATGCCGCCCTGGAGCTGTATGCCGAAGCGTTTGATCAGGCAGGGAAACTGGATATGCTTGAAGCGTTCACGAGTGTGAATGGGCCGAACTTTTATGGTTTGCCGCTTAATGAAGTCCGAGTGCGACTGATTCGCCACCCCCAGTCGGTACCCGACTATTTCGAGGTGGGCGCAGCGGAGCGGCTGATACCCCTGCGCGCAGGCGAAACGCTGAGTTGGCAGGCGGTGCGTCTATGACGACGGAGCGGTCGCCAAAGCCGCTGGATGATTTGGCGCGCTGTCTTCCAGAGCCGGTATTGCGGGGTATTCTCAAGCAGGTCCCCGAAGATTTCCGTGTAGATGAGGTACTGGGTTTTGACCCGGAAGGCGTTGGTTCGCACGCTTTGTTCTTGGTGGAAAAAATCGGCTTCACTACGCCGCAGATGATCGGTAAGTTGTCGCGGTTGGCCAAGGTCCATGAACGGGATATTGGTTTTTGCGGACTGAAGGACAAGCAGGCCATTACGCGGCAGTGGATCAGTATGCCGCTTGGCCCCGACGATCCGACCTGGCTCGATGAGCTGCCGGAAGGCATATGTGTTGTCAGCTGGGCGCGTCATCCGAAAAAGCTTCGGCGGGGCATTCATCAGGGGAATCATTTCACGCTCACGGTGCGGAATGTTCAGGGTGACGATCCGGGGTTTGCCCAACGGCTGGCTGCACTCGGTACCCAGGGTTTTGCCAACTACTTCGCCGAGCAGCGTTTTGGTACGGACGCCCGCAATCTCGACCTGATCGCGCAAATCGGCGCGACGCCGGCCGCACGTTCGGGTTCGGTCAGTCGTTCCGACCGAAACTGGGGCATATCTACTCTGCGGGCCGTGATTTTCAATGCGGTGCTATCACAACGGATCGCAGCCGGTACCGTTTCGGTTGCCCAGGCGGGGGATTTGGCCCAATTGGCGGGCAGCCACAGCCGGTTTCTGATTACCGATGAGGAGCGCGCACATGCGCAGCAACGCCTTGTCGAGCAGGATATCTGGTTGACCGGTCCACTGTGGGGGGCGGAAGAAACGCTGGCGCGCGGGCAGATTCAGCTGGACGAAGCCCGCATTGCAGGGGACATGCTGACCCGCTACGGACAGGAATCCTGGCAGCATCATCTGACGGAATGGCGGGTGGAGCAGGATCGGCGTCCATTGATGGCACCGGTGAGCAACTTGGCGGCAGTGTTCCAGCCAGATGAATCGGGGCAGACGACTTTGGAGATCAGTTTTACGCTGAACTCGGGGAGCTACGCGACAGCGTTATTGCGGGAACTGGTGGTTCTGGAGACGGGCTGATCGCTGCAACGGGGGCAGCGTCCATCAGGGTTCTGGCCAAGAGGAGGTCATGGACCTGATGGTCGGGCACCTCATCGGCTGGGGTGCCGATGAGTCCCTCAGAGGGGAATCAGGACGGCGTTTTCGCGTCCGCAGTGCTCTTTTGTACGGCCTGTTCGACCATTGTCTGCAGTTCCCCGCGCTCGAGCAGTTCCAAGGTGATGTCGCAACCGCCGATCAATTCGCCGTCGACATAAACCTGTGGGAAGGTCGGCCACTCGCGGTACCGCGGCAGGTTTTCGAAAATCTCGGGATCGGCCAGCACGTTCACATATCCGAAAGGCACGTTACAGGCCTTGAGCGCTTCAGCGGTTCGGCCGGAGAAGCCACAGCTCGGAAACTGAGGGGTGCCCTTCATGAAAATCAGGACCGGATTGGTTTTGACAAATTGATCGATACGCTCAAGAACTTCCATGGATTGGATACCTCGGTGATTGATGGGGATTGGCTTTTGATTGTAGACCCTTCCCGCGTCCTTGCCTAACGTCCGCCGATGCCCGGTTCATTGGTTTTCGCTTGTGTCTGGGCAAACTGGTCGCAGACAACCCGGTTGCGACCATGGCCTTTGGCCAGATACAGATTATTGTCCGCGGCCTCGATCAAACTGGTGAGATCGAGGCTATTGGGGAAACTGGCGATTCCCGCACTGAAGGTGCATTGAACCTTGGTTTTATCCTCAATTTGAATGGGCGTGTTGGCAAATTGAATCCGTAAACGGTTGATCAGGTGCGCGGCCGTTGTTTCATCCGTATTGGGCAGGGCGACCAGAAACTCTTCACCACCGTAGCGGCCCACGCCGTCATACCGGCGCAGTCGTGTATTGAGCAGGTTGGAGAGCTTACGGATCACGTTATCGCCAATCTGGTGACCATAGTTGTCGTTGACCTTCTTGAAATGGTCGATATCGATCAGTGCAACGGTCAGGGGCTGGTTCTGACGATTGGCGCGATCCAATTCGCTTTCGATGAGGTGTTTGATGGCATTGTGATTGAGCAGGCCGGTCAGAGAGTCGCTGCGTTTTTCCGCACTCGACTGCCGATAACGCAAGGCGCGATAACGAACCATTTTCAGCAGATCGTCGATGGGAATCGTCTTGTTCAGAAAGTCGTCGCCACCCTGAATCTTGGCCTCCATTCGGCGGCGGTCGTTTTCCTCGGTCGACATGAACAGGATCGGTACGTCCTGCAGACGGGGGTGTTCCCGAAAAATGCGTGCGAGATCAATGCCATCGATGTCCGGCATGTACAGATCCAGCAGAATGATGTCCGGCTCCATTTCGATCGCACTGCGATAGGCCTTTTCGGGCACGGATTCGAACCGGTAAAAGATATTGTGACGCTGGAAATGCTTGCCCCAGTAAACCCCCGCAGTGGCCATGTCATCGACCATCAGAACCCGCAGGGGGCTGTTTTCCTCATCGGTCATTCGGGCGGATTGCAGCAGGGTATTGAGTCGCGATACGTCCAGCGGCTCAGTCAGAAAGTGGGTGACACCTGTCTTCACGGCAGCCGCGCGGCTGGCAAAGGAGTCGTTGGCGGCAATCATGATGGTGGTCCGCGACTTGATCAGGGCTTCGAACCGGGCAACCGGTGCCATGATTTCCTGTGCGGACTCACTGCGATGTGTGATGAACACCAACAGTTCGGCTTCTTCGCACAATGTCTTTATCTGCTGCTGATCCGTCGTCAGCGGATTAATGATCTGAACCGCATAGCCGGAGCGGTTCAGCGCATCGCGCAGGGTTTCGGAAGGTTCCGTTTCGGTGAGAATAAGCGCCAGCGGATTGTTGCCGTTGGCATCCAGTACCGCGCTGTTTTGAATGATGCGTTCGATATGACGAATCAGGCGGATCAGGCGACTGAAATCTTCGGAAGCGGTGATTTGTTCGCGTTCGATGGCATGGATCAGCCGATCTAGCGCATTGGCCAACTGAGGCTGGCGATTTCGCCGCGCGGCATCAAGCAGGGTGGCCGCTTGTTCGATCAGGTCCGCAAGGCGTGTCGATCGTCGGACACTGTGATCGGCGAGCACACCTTCCAGAGAAGCCGTTGCCAGCGGCCAGTTGATCTGCTGGCTGATGGCGTCGTGTCGAGGCAACTCGGTTTCGAGGGGAAGTGCATTCATGCGGGTGTATTTCCTTGTTTGGACGGATCTGCCGACCGTGCCCTTCGGTATATCGGTCCTCGATGCAGACCGTTTTCTGTATTCGGGGGCTCATCATCCGTTACCGACGGCCCCGTGTGAAAGTATACTGCTTGACATGCCTCCGGTCTTGTCCATTTCTCGGGCGGCATGACGGTTGGCTTCAAAGATATGCGCTGCGCCAGGACTTCGATGGGCACGTGACAATTGTATTTGCCGGCATTACTATTGCGCTACTTACTTGCAGAGGTGTCTCAGATGAAATCCATGTTTAGTTTCGAAAATTTCCCCCTGACCTTTATCGTGGCCCTGATCATTTTTTCATGGCTGTCGTTTTTGAGTGTCATCACCTTCGGCTGATGGCTGGGCGATATCGCTGGCAAGCAGCGAAACGGAAGGAAGCCGCTCCTTGTGAGCGGTTTTTTTATGCTCGGTTTTCACTGGGCCCATCTGTTGTGTGCGGAATTCAACCTTAGCACTTGTGATGAAATTGATCGGCAGATAAAAAAATATTCTACAACGCTTGATCGCTCATTCAATATAATGGGATGCTGATAAATGCATGAGCTACTCAGTTTGCAGGCGAGCGACTGTTCGACCTGACCGAGAATCTCTTTTTGTTTCTATCAGAACAACAATATAAAGGCGCTCGAAAAATCGAAGCGCGATCATGGATAGTACGTGGAAGCCACCCAAGACCCGACGAATGATATCTGTCATCCGTCGGGTTATGGGCTATATGGGTCGGTTCGACAGCGTCGATGTCGGCCGTGTTCTTTTATCTGGGAGGTTTTTACGATGAGTCAGTCATCCATGACGCTGCCCAGTGGTGCTACCTACGACTATGACATCATCAAGTTGTTCACGATCGCCTCGATGCTTTGGGCGATTGCGGGTATGGCCGCTGGAATTTACATTGCAAGTGAGCTGGCATGGCCAGCCATGAATATGGGGATACCCGAAATCACCTTTGGTCGATTGCGTCCGGTCCATACCAATTTGGTGATCTGGGGCTTTGGCGGCAACGCCTTGATTGCGACCTCTTTCTATATTGTGCAGCGCACCTGCCAGACGCGCTTATGGGGCGGTAAACTCCTTTCGAATACCGTGTTCTGGGCTTGGCAGGCCGTCGTGTTGATCGGGGCCTGGGCCTTGATGGCTGGCCACAGCCAGTCTCGTGAATATGCTGAGTTCCCGCTGGCGGACAACATCTTGATGATGGTCGGTCTCATCATGTATGCCCTGATTTACTTCATGACGTTGCGTAAACGCTCCCAGCCGCATATTTATGTCGCCAACTGGTTTTTCTCCGCGTTCATCCTGGCGACGGCGATCCTGCACTTTTTCAACAATCTGCAGGTGCCTTACAGTTTCTGGCAGTCCTACTCGGTCTTCAGTGGCGTGCAGGATGCCATGACCGAGTGGTGGTACGGTCACAACCTCGTGGGCTTCGTGTTGACGGTCGGCTTCCTGGGGATGATGTATTACTTCGTACCCAAGCAGGCGGGCAAACCGATCTATTCCTACCGACTGTCCATCGTGCATTTCTGGGCGTTATCGTTCCTGTATATGTGGGTTGGCGGCCACCACCTGGAATGGACTGCGTTGCCGGGCTGGGTGAATTCGTTGTCGGTTACGTTCTCGATTCTGTTGCTGCTGCCTTCCTGGGGCGGGATGATCAACGGGATCATGACGCTCTCGGGCGCCTGGGACAAACTGCGTACGGACCCCATCATCCTGTTCCTGGTGACTTCTTTGGCCTTCTACGGCATGGCGACATTCGAAGGTCCGATGCTGGCGCTGCAATCCGTGAATGCGCTCTCGCATTACACCGACTGGACGATTGGTCACGTGCACTCCGGCGCCCTTGGGTGGGTGGCGATGGTGACGTTCGGCTCGTTTTATCACATGGTGCCGCGCCTGTGGGGAACTCGTCTGTACTCGACCCGTCTTGTGTTCATCCATTTCTGGCTGGCAACGATCGGCATCGTGCTGTACATCGTGGCCATGTGGGTATCCGGCATCGGCCAGGGCTTGATGCTGCGTGCCTTCGATCAATATGGCAATCTGGCGTACACGTTTATTGAAACGGTTGCCTTCCTGCATATTCCGTACATTGTGCGTCTGATCGGCGGGATATTCTTCTTCAGCGGTACCGTGTTGATGGTGTACAACCTCTATCGCACGATCACCGCCGAAAAGCATGAGGAAGTCGCCAGTAAGGTGCTCATTCCGAATCGAGCCAACGCGTAACCCGCGTCGTTCTGTTCTTCATGAACAACCCGCCCTCGATGGGCGGGTTTTTTTATGGATGGATTCCGAGGATTGAATGATTCGCCCGTACAATACCGCCCATGATGGCAAATAGAATTCTTGATCCCCTGAACGCGGCCCAGATGGAAGCGGTGACCAGTCCTTCGCTTGCGACACTGGTTTTGGCGGGCGCAGGTTCGGGTAAAACCCGCGTGCTGACGCATCGCATGGCCTGGCTTTGTGAAGAGCAGGGCGTGTCCCCGCATAGTTTGCTCGCGGTTACGTTTACCAACAAGGCAGCGGGCGAGATGCGCAGTCGTTTGTCCACTTTGCTGAATCCGACCAGCGACCCGGCCGCCGGTGTGCGGGTCAATGGCTTGTGGGTCGGTACTTTTCATGGCTTGTCGCATCGTTTGTTGCGCTTGCATTTCCAGGAAGCGAAGCTGCCGCAGGCGTTCCAGATTATCGATTCCGACGATCAGTTGCGTTTGGTCAAGCGTCTGCTTCGAGAGGCCAATCTCGACGACACGCGCTGGCCGCCGAAGATGGTGGCGGGCCTGATCAACGGCTGGAAAGAGGAAGGTCTTCGGTCGCAACATCTGGAAGCCAGTGGTGATCCGCTGCGTGACCAGGTGATCCAGCTGTATCAATCCTACGAGGGAATCTGCCAGCGGGGTGGTCTGGTCGATTTTACCGAGCTGTTGCTGCGGGCGACTGAATTGTTGCGTGATCATGAGGTCTTGCGGGTGCATTATCAGCGTCGGTTCAAACAGGTGTTGATCGACGAATTCCAGGATACCAACAGCCTGCAATATGCCTGGGCGCGGTTATTGATCGGTGGCGACAACGGCATTTTTGCGGTCGGCGATGACGATCAGTCCATCTATGGGTGGCGCGGCGCCCGGATCGAGCACATCCAGGATTTTGCGCGTGATTTCGCCAATACCCACCTGGTGCGGCTTGAACAGAATTACCGGTCTACCGGCCATATACTCGATGCGGCCAACGCCATCATCGCCCGCAATCAGGGCCGTTTGGGCAAGAACCTCTGGACCGAGGGCGAGCGCGGTGCGCCGATTCAGTATTACCTGGCCTTCAACGAGATGGATGAGGCAGATTTTATCGCCCGCCAGATCGAGCAGGTTGTTCGCGATGGCCAGGCGCGCAGTGACTGTGCGATCTTGTATCGGGCCAATGCCCTGTCCCGTGTGCTTGAGGAAGCACTGATCCGTGCCGGGTTGCCCTACCGGATTTATGGCGGATTGCGCTTTTTCGATCGCGCCGAGATTCGGGATGCCTTGGGGTATCTGCGTCTGATGACCAACCGGGACGATGACGCGGCCTTCGAACGGGTCGTGAATACGCCCGCGCGGGGTTTGGGCGACAAGACCATCATGCAGTTGCGCGATACGGCGCGCGAACGACAAATCCCACTCTGGCAGGCGGCCCGGCACGCCTTGGCGACGGGCCAACTGGCACCCCGTGCCGCTGGGGGGCTGACGCAGTTCATGCAGCTGATCGATACCCTGGTCAGTCGCACCGCCGAAAATTCGTTGGCGGATCGTGTGGCGCTGGTGATCGAGGAGAGTGGTTTGCGCGGTCTGCAACAGAAAGATCGTGATCGGGAACGGGGCGAGGCGCGGCTCGAAAACCTGGATGAACTCGTCAGCGCTGCCCGGAGCTTTGTCTTCGATCCGGAATCGGCGGCGGGCATGACCGAGCTGGATGCCTTCCTGAGTCAAACGAGCCTGGATGCCGGCGATGCCCAGGGCGCGGAGTGGGAAGATTGCGTGCAATTGATGACGCTCCACGCCGCCAAGGGGCTGGAGTTCCCCCATGTGTTTCTGGTGGGGATGGAAGAGGGCCTGTTCCCACATCAAATGGCCCTGGATGAGCCGGGGCGGCTCGAAGAGGAGCGGCGCCTGTGCTATGTCGGCATCACCCGTGCCCAAAAAACGCTGACCCTGACCTCGGCCGAGTCACGCCGGTTGCATGGCCGACAGATGTTCCCGATCCCCTCCCGGTTTCTGGGTGAACTGCCTGCCGATCTGCTCAACGAGGTTCGCCCTCGTGCCAGTCAGTCGTTTCGTGCGCCGCAAGGTCTGCCCGCCCGCCCGTCCATGACCGCGGAAGGCGGCTTGTCAATCGGACAGGCGGTTCGGCATGCCAAATTCGGTGAAGGTACCATCATCGATCACGAAGGCAGTGGAGCCAGCACGCGGGTGCTGGTAAATTTCGGCGCTGAAGGCAGCAAGTGGCTGATTCTGAGCTATGCCAATCTGATCGCGCTCTAGACCACGCTGCTTCGAATATAGAACCCATTAATAAAAAAGGATTAAGCCCATGAAACGTCGTGAATTCATCACTATAGGCAGTGGTGCCGCCCTGGCGGCCGGTATGACCCTGACCGGCTGCAATCAGAGTGACAAGAACGCTTCTGCGCCCGCGATCGCACCCACTGCCTCAGCAGAAACCATTCATTGGAAAATGGTGACGACCTGGCCGAAGAATTTCCCGGGCCTCGGTACGGGGGCCAACAATATCGCCCGTTATGTGGACGAGCTGTCCAATGGCCGCCTTAAAATCGAGGTTTATGGTGCCGGCGAGATCGTGCCTGCACTGGAAGTATTCGACGCCGTTCGGGCCGGTACGGCCCAGATGGGGCACGGTGGTGCCTACTATTGGCAGGGCAAGATTCCGGCCGCGCCCTTCTTTACCTCAATCCCCTTCGGCCTCACCGCTGATGAAATGAACAGCTGGCTGTATTACGGCGATGGCCTGAAACTCTGGGAAGAACTCTACGAACCCTTTGGCCTTATTCCACAGCCTGCCGGCAATACCGGTGTGCAGATGGGCGGCTGGTTCCGCAAGCCGATCGACACGCTGGCAGACTTCAAGGGCTTGAAGATGCGGATGCCGGGCATTGGGGGCGAGGTGTTGCGCCGGCTTGGCGTGACGGTCGTCAACACACCGGGCGGTGAACTGTTCCAGGCCTTGAACGACGGCACCATCGATGCCGCCGAATGGGTCGGCCCCTACAACGATCTGGCCTTCGGTTTTTATCGCGCCGCCAAGTATTACTACGCGCCTGGCTGGCAAGAACCCGGTTCGACCATGGAAGCGATCATCAACAAAAAGGCTTTTGCGGCGCTGACGCCGGACCTGCAGCACATCGTCAAGGCCGCCTGCCGTATGGCGAATGCCGATATGCTGTCGGAATTGACGGCACGGAACAATGAATCGCTGAAGGTACTGATTGACCAGCACGGCGTACAACTCCGGTATTTCTCGCCGGAAATTCTGTCTGCCCTGAAAATCACGTCTGCCACCGTTATGCAGGAACTTGCAGCCAAGGATGCGTCGGCGCAAAAGGTGTATACCTCGGTCATGGCATTCCTGGACAATGTTCGCCCCTGGACGGACCTCTCAACCCAAAGCTTCCTGGCGGCCCGGGATGGTCCGGCCAAGAGCTAATAGCTAATAGCCCATAACTCCACCATCCCATCGGGATACCTGAAGGCTCTATGAATGCTGCGTCCGCGTCCCCTGGTCGTGTTCGTTTAACGCTACTGGCAACGGGTATCGTCTATGGCGATATCGGAACCAGTCCCCTTTATACCCTCAGCACCATATTCAATGCAGGAACCCACCCCGTCGGGATCAACCCGATGCATATCCTGGCGGTGCTTTCGCTGATCTTCTGGTCATTGATGGTGGTTGTTTCCATCAAGTATGTCGTGTTCATCATGAGAGCCGACAATCAGGGTGAAGGTGGAATCATGGCACTGATGGCCCTGGCGTTGCGCTCCCTGCGCAGTCACTCCCGGCTTCGCGTTGGGGTGATGATGCTGGGTATTCTGGGGGCGGCTCTGTTCTATGGAGATAGTGCGATCACCCCGGCGATTTCCGTACTTTCTGCAGTCGAGGGGCTGGAAATCGCCAGTCAGGATATGAAACCCTTCGTGATTCCGATCACGCTGGTCATCCTCTGGTTCCTGTTCGTTTTCCAACGGCGCGGTACGGCCGGTATCGGGCGTTGGTTCGGTCCGGCGATGGTGCTGTGGTTTGTGACCCTCGCTATCCTGGGGGTTGTCGGGATTGTGCATGCACCCCAGGTTCTCCAGGCACTGAATCCGATGTATGCCATTGACTTTATTCGAGAGTCCCCTTGGGTGGGGTTTCTTTCCCTTGGGGGCGTTGTACTGGCGGTGACGGGGGCCGAAGCGCTTTATGCGGATATGGGGCATTTTGGTCGCTTTCCCATTCAGCTTGCCTGGTTCAGTCTGGTTCTGCCGTCGCTGGTATTGAATTATTTTGGTCAGGGGGCTTTATTGCTGGCGCAGCCGGAGGATATCAGCAACCCGTTTTTTCGGTTGGCGCCGGATTGGGCGTTGTACGCACTGGTCGGGTTGGCGACGGCTGCGACCGTGATCGCGTCTCAGGCCGTGATTTCCGGTACGTTCTCCATCACCCGCCAGGGGATGCAACTGGGATATATTCCCCGTTTGAATGTGTTGCAGACATCGGAAGATCAACAAGGACAGATCTTCATTCCTGCGGTCAACTGGGCGCTTCTGCTGGCTGTCGTGGCCCTGGTGGTCGGATTCAAGTCCTCCGCGCATCTGGCCACCGCTTATGGCATCGCCGTGACGGGGACGATGGTCATTACGTCAATGCTGGCACTGATCGTGGTGAGTCGACTCTGGCACATGGGTTGGGTACGGGGCGCTCTGCTGATAGTCATCTTTCTGGCCGTCGATCTGGCCTTTTTCGGCGCCAATCTCATCAAGATCGAAGAAGGCGGTTGGCTGCCGTTGTCCACCGCATTGGTTCTGTTCGTTCTGATGATGACCTGGAAGCAGGGTCGGGACTGGTTGCGACTAAAACTGCAACAGGAGGCTCTGGATCTCCACGCTTTTGCCGCCGCCCTCGGTGAGCAAACAATCCCCCGTGTGACGGGTACGGGCGTCTTTTTGACCGGCAACCCCGATGGGGTTCCCCATGCCTTGCTGCATAATCTCAAGCACAACAAGGTGCTACATGAACATGTGGTGGTGCTGTGTGTGCGTTTTCTCGATGTGCCCACCGTACCTGAGGCCGAACGACTGGATTATCAAATATTACCCAACGCGTTTTATCGTTTGGTGGTGAGTTTCGGCTTCAAGGATGAGCCGGATATTCCCCGTGCATTGTATTTGGCCGCAGCCCAACAGGATTTGCCTGTGCTGCCCATGAGCACGTCCTATTTCATTGGAAGGGAGACCCTGATTCCCGGTGCCGACTCACCGATTCCCCTGTGGCGTCAGAAGCTCTTTATCGGGATGTTCCGCAATGCCGGGAGTGTGGTGAGTTATTTCAATATTCCCCCGCACATGGTGGTCGAGCTCGGCACGCAGATTGTGTTTTAACGTTGGGTGGCCCCACGTTGACTCCAGGACTACGGGGCTGGGGGCGGGATGATCAGCTGGGTTTTTTGATGCGTAAAACCCAAACGGTTTCGGCCAGCTCCTGACCGACGGCACAGTGTTGCCGGCCGACAAGCAGGGCAACATCGGCAGACCCCGGAGGTGTCTCGGTCCGCTTGATCGGTTGACCTGGGATCAGCCCGAGCTGCGTCAGTACCTGCAGTTGCCCGCCATTCTGGGCCGAGAGACGTACGATGGTGGCTGGCTCGCCCGGCGCGAGGTCGGTCAGGGCCACCAGATCGCGTCGTTCGATGGGCGCTTCGGTGGCAACGGGAATGGGCGCACCATGGGGATCGAACTCGGGTTTGCCAAGATGCGCCCAGAGTCGATCGATCAGGGCGCTGGAAAAGGCATGTTCCAGGATTTCGGCTTCGGCATCAACCTCGGCAAGCGGCACGTCCAGGTCACGAACCAGGAAAGTTTCGATCACCCGGTGACGACGGATCATGTCGACCGCTACGGCGCGGCCCGTCGGTGTGAGGCGGGCGCCTTGATAGCGTTCGTAGTCGATCAGGCCATCGTTGCCCAATCGTTTGAGCATGGCAGTCACGGATGCTTGTGCAATGCCCAGTCGTTCAGCAATCGCCGAGGTGCTGGCGGGTTGGTCGGGCGTCTGCTCGGCCAGTTTGAAAATGGCTTTCAGATAATCTTCGTAGGCAGTACTGGTCATCTGAAGTGTGCGCCATCATCGTGCGCGCCTAGGCAGGCTCGTGTGCGTCGTACTTTTGTGTGGGAAGTCATGGGCAGTGCCTCTCCTGAATGAACGGGGCGCGTACTAACGAATTACGTGCCGCAGGGCGTGCTGGTCGTGGCGTGCAGACGGGCCAGTTCACGATAGAGTCTGGCAGACTCGTTTAAATAATCGAGTTCGTCCTGGGTCAGTGGGCGTACCTTGCGGGCGGGAGTGCCAAGGTAAAGGAAACCCTGTTCGAGGGTTTTTCCTGGTGACACCACGCTGCCCGCGCCGATCATGACCTGATCTTCGACAATCACATCGTCCATGACGATGGCGCCCATGCCGACGAGCACCTGATTGCCGATGGTGCAGGCGTGCAGGGTGGCGCGATGGCCGACTGTGACGTCATCGCCCACGACACAGCGAGATCCCTGTGGATGTTGTTCGCTCGGTTGATTGACGTGCACGATCACGCCATCCTGCAAATTGGTGTTCTTGCCGATCTGGATCTGATTCACGTCACCGCGTAGAACGGTCATGGGCCAAACCGAGACGCCTTCGGCCAGGATGACATCCCCGATCACCACCGCAGTCGCATCAATCCAGACATCCGGCCCGATAACCGGGGATTTGTGGGCGAAATTTCGTATCATCCATTGCCTCGACGCACTGCACACTAAAAAGTGAAGTTTAGCCGATTGACCCTTGATACGACCATTTAAACCCAAGCGAGATCGATTTTGGCATCCTGGCAACACAAATTATCCGCCTATTTGGCTTTGACGCGCCTAAACCGCCCCATTGGTATTTTTCTGCTTCTGTGGCCGACCTATTGGGCGCTTTGGATCGCCGGACAGGGGCATCCCAGTCTGTTTCTGATGGTGATCTTCACCCTGGGCGTCATCGTGATGCGATCGGCGGGTTGCGCCATCAACGATTATGCAGATCGCAAAGTGGATGGATTGGTGGAACGTACGCGGAATCGCCCCTTGGCCACAGGTGCCTTGCGCCCGCGAGAGGCGCTGATCGCTTTTTTTGTACTGCTTATGGCGGCGCTGCTACTGGTGTTGCAACTGAATGCGATGACCATTGCCCTGTCTCTGGTTGCGGTGTTACTGGCCGCCACCTATCCGTTCGGCAAGCGCTTTCATCATCTGCCCCAGTTGCAGTTGGGCCTGGCCTTTGGCTGGAGTATACCCATGGCCTTTGCCGCCCAGGCCAACGCGCTCCCGCCGGAAGCCTGGTTGCTGTTTGCGGCCAACATGTTCTGGACGGTTGCTTACGACACCCTTTATGCGATGGCGGATCGACCGTATGACGAGCAGATTGGTGTTAAATCCACCGCGATTCTGTTTGGTCGGTTCGACCTGCTTGCCGTGAGTCTGTTGTATCTCGCCACCTTGGGGGCGTTGTCCTGGCTGGGTGCTGCGCTACATTTGGTTGCGGGCTTTTATGCCGTGCTGGGTTTAGCCGCCGTGACGGCCGTGTGGATAGTATGGGGCGCTCGGTCGCGATCACTGGCGGATAGCGTGCAGGCGTTCAAACGGAATAATATCTTCGGCGCGCTGGTGATGATTGCGTTGATACTGGGCTATTTTTGAATCGCCGGGCGGTTGGTTAAACCGCATCCCCATTCGCACAGGGCACTTGCGCGGCGTCGCGCAGAATATCGCGGGCTTCCTTCATCACATATAAACCGATGATCAGTCCGATCACGAGATCGGCGTACCGCAGATGGGTCAGGCTGACCACCAGCCCGGATGCAAACACGCCAAGATTGGCCAGCACATCCATCCGTGTGAATACCCACGTGGTGCGCAGATGGACTTCTCCGTGCCGGAATCGGCTGAGCAGATTCAGCACGATGACGTTGACAACCAGCGAGATCACCGAAAACAGCATCATGATATCCCCCTGGGGTTCACTGCCCAGCAGCGTCCGCCGAGTCACATCAAGTATGATCCCCGCGCCGAGAATCAGGAGCAGCCAACCGCTCCAGCGTGCAGCGTTCCGTTTGAAATCCAACCCGCGGGTCACCGCCAACAGAGCCAGTGCGTAGGCGGCAGCGTCGGCCAGCATATCCAGCGAGTCGGCAATCAGCCCCGTGGATTGTGCCCACAGGCCGGCAGCCATGCCGATCACAAACATGGCGGCATTGAGTACCAGTGCGATGCGCAACGTTGTGCGTTCTTGCTGGGTTTGTGCAGAAACTTGTGCGCATTCGCAGGCCATTGTTTATTCTCTCTTGCTTATGGGTGACGACCTTGCTCATTTTAGGCGCGGCAGGTGTGTTGTGGGAAATGAATCTGTGCAAATGTAGAGGCCGGGCAAGGGCAAATCCGGCGGATGTTTTGGCCTGATAATATCGCTTTGCATTCCTGACCGTTTCACTATACTTTTGTGTGCTCGCGGCGGATTGCCGCCTGATCCAGTTCAACCGGCTTTTGGGAATGAAGGAGAAACATGATGCGTTTGACGAAATCAGT
>DATKTJ010000118.1:0-2110 GCA_035531235.1 Halothiobacillus sp.
GCGATCCGGGCAAGGGATGCCACAACACCCACCCGATCGCCAGCAGCGTCCCGGTGAACGCGGCCCCGCCAGCGAGCAGCCCGGTGTCCCACCGGCGCACGCGCTGCGACGCCCCCACATTAGCGGGGGGTGGTCCAAAGTGGTCGAGGACCGGCGTCGACATCAGAGGTCACTCCGGCGCCCTTGGCGCGTTGAACTGACTGGCCCACAACCTCGGCTGCACCGAATGTCATTGTCGAGTTTGGTGAAGATGGATAGCAGTGAAGTGGCCATGAGGGTGCTGGGTAGAGGGGATACCTTGAGCTTCCCAGATTTTCTTGGGATGGGAAGGGGGGCACCGAAAAATATAAAGGCCGCCCTTAAGGGGCGGCTTCGATAGATCGGAGATGGACGGCTAAACGGGTGGCGGGCCCGTGGGCGGTGGCCCAGCCAACTGCAAGTCAGCTAAGGCGAAATAAACAGGCCGCCCGGAGGCGGCTTGGTTGGGCGTCGGCATCCTTCCGGCGCCAGGACTTCCCAACACGTCCAATATCCCCAACTTGACGGCTCAGGCCAACCGGCGATCGCCACCCGGTCGTGTCAGCCTTCACCCTTCGCGTGGTCAGGGCCTTCACTCACCGGCGTTACACTCCGTGCATGTGTAGACGCTACGCCCGACACCTGGAATTCGAATTCACGGTCGATGATCGTGAGGTGTTGGATCGCCTCAACCCCCTGCTGGTCGATCAGCTCATGCGGCGGGAACCCGCCAAATGCACTCGGGCGCAGGTGTCGCAGCCTCTGCGATGTTGGCACGTATCATTCGGCCTGATGATATTGTCGACCACGATGCGCAGTTTGCCGCGGGAATTTAACCTGCGCAACAAGCTGGCCCATGGCCTACCTCATAGAGGCACGCTCACCATGCTTGTGGCAAACGTGGTGGAACATTCCCTCTCGATGATTGCTGTTTTAAGTTAGATCAAACTAGGGGGCGTTAAATGACGCATTGCATTCCAGTCAGGGTCCAGCTCGACAGTTACTTCTACAACATCATCGGCGACCACCGTGGCGGGTTTGGTCGCGTGTGGTTGCTCGAACGTCCCCAAGGCGCGGAGGTCGGTGCGATCTACGGAAGGCACCGCGCAGTCAAAACATTCGAAGGTCAGGACCAGGCGGCGGTCGTTGCCGAATTGTCGAATTGGATCCTGTTACACCATCCATCCATCTTGCCGCTCATCAAGATTTCCAGGTTGAATTTCCGTATTGCGGCGATGATGGAAATGCGGCAAGGAACGATGGAAGACGTGCTGCTGTTGAGGACGTTATCGTGGGATGACACCAGGACCGTGCTGATCCAGGTGTGTGATGCACTTCGATATGCCTACGAGCAACACCAATTGGCACACCTGGACATCAAGCCAAGCAACATTCTGATTGACGAACTTCCATATAAGATTCAGGTGTCGGACTGGGGCATATCGAGGCTGATGCATAAGGGCAAGATCAGTGGTCCTGGTCCTGGAACGCCACGTTATGTCGCGCCGGAGCGGCTTCAAGATAAACCGACGTCGGGCGCGTCGGCTGACATATTTGCCGTCGGGATGGTCGCCATTTATGCGCTCAGTGGCATGTTGCCCTATCTGTATTTGAATGAAGCTAAGGCGGGAACACTCTGGCAGCAGACTTCCGTGCAGCTCCTGAGCGGCGCCTATTACCAGCACGCGCAGAAAATCCTCAAACCTTTTTCTCGTGCTATCCGTGATGTTGTATTGTCGTGCATCCACCCGAACCCTGCGCAACGGCACGCCGACTATGACAAGTTGTTGGATGTGCTTCGGAGGGCGGCGGCATGATCGGTTCTTTCTTTGATCGGTTTCGTCGCGGTGCTGGCAAACCTTTCGAGGTGGAACCTCTGCTTCCGCCGGGTGAGATTTGGCCCATCATCGATGTCTGGATTGCGCAAGCGGCGTCTCTTCGGGCGCTTCGTAAATACGATTACGAAAAACGGAAGTTGAAAACTGCCGAATCGGCTGCGTTAAAGCGGGCGGCTGAGCAACCTGATTCAACAGACGTCTGGTTTTCCCTAGGCAGAATTTATTTGGCAGCCAATCAGCCTGACGAAGCCACT
>DATKTJ010000119.1:0-4102 GCA_035531235.1 Halothiobacillus sp.
ACCGCATTCTGACGTCGCATGCTGGCCATAGCAACGGCCGCGCAGTTGTTCAAGTTGATGCGCCAGCATTTGTAATGACTGCAGTCTTTCCCGCACTTGCGTGAGATGCGTATCGATCAGTCCATCGACATCACGGCAATCATCTGCAGGATGGTCAAGCAGATGCAGAAGGCGCTGGACATCCGCCAAGGGCATGTCGAGATCCCGGCAGTGGCGCACAAAAGCGAGCCGCTCCAGATGAGCAGGACCATAAACGCGATAGCCGTTCGCCCGCCGGTCAGGGGCGGGTAAAAGGCCTATCCGCTCATAATAACGGATAGTATCCGGGCCTACGCCGCTAGCTTGTCCCAACGCGCCAATTTGCATAAATCCTCCGCAAAAAGTCATTATAAACCCTTGACCCTGGAGTGACACTAAGGTTTTTAATGCGTCATTATCGACCAAAATGCTGAGGAGTGCTGAATGGCACACGATCATCCCGACCATACGGAACACCATCATGTGCATGAACGCGTCCGTGATCGTGAGCATAGCCAAGGAGGGCACGGTCACGGCCACGCACCCGCGAACTTTGGCCGCGCTTTTGCGATCGGCATAGCACTCAACCTGAGCTTCGTATTGGCCGAAACGGTGTTCGGGGTGCTTGGGCATTCTCTGGCCCTACTAGCGGACGCCGGCCATAATCTCAGCGACGTGCTGGGGCTGCTCATGGCCTGGGCAGCGAATGCCCTGGCCAACCGTCCACCTTCCGGGCGATTTACCTATGGACTACGCAGCTCATCCATTCTCGCAGCATTAGCAAATGCCGTATTCCTGCTGGTGGTCACCGGTGGCATCGCCTGGGAAGCCGTTGGGCGCCTGCTGCATCCGGCGTCGGTGGCCAGCGGTATCGTAATTGGCGTCGCAGCTTTAGGGGTACTGATTAACACGAGCACGGCACTGCTCTTCATGTCAGGACGAAAAGGCGACCTGAACATCCGTGCGGCGTTTTTACATATGGCAAGCGACGCTGCCATCTCATTCGGCGTGGTCATTGCCGGCATCGTGATGCTGTTCACCCACTGGTTCTGGCTGGATTCCTCCGTCAGTCTACTCATCAGCGCGTTGATTGTAATGGCCACTTGGGGCTTACTGCGCGACTCCGCCTATCTCGCCTTGCATGGCGTCCCGGAGGGCATCGACACCGATACCGTGCGAACCTATCTGCTCGGTTTACCCAATGTAGCGGCCGTGCATGATCTGCATATCTGGGCCATGAGTACCACCGAAACCGCACTGACCGCGCATCTGGTCATGCCCAACGGCCATCCCGGTGATGCGCTGCTAAATAATATCAGTGAGGAATTACGCGAGCACTTCCAGATCGTCCACCCTACCCTGCAAATAGAAACCGGCGATCCTCGCCATCCTTGCGCGCTGACTGGGGAACATCTGGTGTAAAACTTTGGCGGCTTTGAACCGCTGCCCGTGCAGAAAAATCCTCGCCTGCCTACAGTTGTGGTAACCACAATCGATCAGGGTGGGAGTGACGCCAGAGGGAAGGGTAAGGGCATCCAGCGATCGTAAGACACGGATGGCGAGTCGAATACCATGTTCAAGCGGAGATAATGTATGATGTCGCAGATCGATAAGCTGTTCGTTGCCCTTGGCGCAACTAATGCGGGGGCTGCGGTAGCACTGGGGGCCATCGGTGCGCATGCCCTGAAAGATCGCTTGTCGCCAAAAATGATGAGCGTCTACCATACTGGTAGCCAGTACCACCTTTACCACGCCCTGGGACTGATGCTGGTAGGATTGGTGGCGCTGCAATTGCCGGAATCCAACCTTATGGAATTGTCAGGCTGGCTTATGGTGGGCGGGACAGTGTTATTTTCGGGTAGTCTGTATCTCCTGGCGATCACCGGCAAGAGTTGGCTCGGCACTGCCACACCAATCGGCGGGCTGTCACTCATTTCTGCATGGATCTTGCTAGCTGTAGTGATTTTGCAGGTGTCGTAGTGCCGCAGGAGCCGACAGTGAGAGTAATATGTGGTTATCCGGGACTGGTAAAAACGACGGATATG
This sequence comes from Halothiobacillus sp., assembly GCA_035531235.1. Classification (GTDB taxonomy): domain Bacteria; phylum Pseudomonadota; class Gammaproteobacteria; order Halothiobacillales; family Halothiobacillaceae; genus Halothiobacillus. The sequence continues at coordinate 2,064 of DATKTJ010000119.1, forward strand.
GGGCTGAGGCCACTGGTTAGGTGATCAAGATGACAAAGTCAGTAATACACCTCGCACCACATGATGCCTTCCACTTCCTGCAAGAAAACCCACAGGCAGTGCTTATTGACGTCAGGAGCGAAATGGAGTTTCTTTTCGTCGGGCACCCAAAGGAAGCATTATCTATTCCTTGGCGAGACGAGCCCGACTGGGAAATCAACCCAGACTTTCTGGCACGGGTGCGGCGAGCCACATCGCTTAATCGTTCGGTCCTGTTGATTTGCCGTAGCGGCCATCGCTCTTTGGAGGCGGGACTATTTTTACAGGCTAATGGTTTCAGCGCTGTTTACAATGTAGCGTATGGTTTTGAAGGGGATCTGAATGATCAGCATTGCCGAAGCAGCCTGAATGGCTGGCGGTTCGATGGATTACCCTGGGAGCAATGCTAAAGCCGAACTTCGGTCAGACACCCGCCTGTCCTAGCAGGTGGCCAATCAGCGTGGTGGCGATCATTGAGAGGACCCCCCAAAAAACAACGCGGAGAGCACCCTTCATCATGGAGGCGCCACCGGCCTTTGCAGCAACCGCGCCGAGGATCGCCAGCAGCAGAATGGTGGTCGTAAACAGGACAAGTAGCACCCTGCTGTGGGACACGAAGGCAGCGATCAGTACTGGGAATAGCGCGCCACATACGAAAGCGGCGGCTGAGGCTAAAGCTGCTTCGCCAGGCCGGGCCGCCGCCATTTTTGTCAGACCCAGTTCATCATGAGCATGTGCAGCGAGGGCGTCACGCTGCATAAGCTGGCCGGCGACTTGCCGGGCCAGTGCCTCATCAAGGCCGCGCGCCATATAAATATCGCGGAGTTCGAGGAGTTCTTTATCGGGGTTTTTCTTCAGCTCCCGTCTTTCAATTTCCAGATCGGCCAATTGGGTATCGGCCTGTGAACTCACCGATACATACTCACCGGCCGCCATGGCAAAGGCGCCAGCGACCAACGCGGCAACGCCAGCGAGCAAAATTTGTTCATGACTTGCCTGCCCGGCCGCGACACCGGCAAGCAGGCTTGCTGTCGAGAGCAGGCCATCGTTGGCGCCAAGCACACTGGCCCGTAACCAGCCGATCTTCTCATGGTGGTGGTATTCCTCGTGATACACGCGATGTCTGTTCTCGGCAGAGGGAGGATGGTCAGAGTGTAACCGGGGCACAGGGCATTGGTCTATATCCTCATTTACAACATAGTTCTTGGATTTTGCCCTGTAGTGAAACCGGTGTTCGCAGTCATCATTGGATGTTGGTTATACGGCCCGTCTGCTGACTATGCCCGATCCCGGAAAGCCTGTAGAATATCGACGTCGATATACATGACCGGACCCAGGATCAACAATCGCTTGGCGTGACCAAGGGTGGGGTTGTAATGGAGCGATATAACCTTAGGTGGTAGGCAACAGCACATCGGGCGCCAATTCGTGCTTATGACTTAAGTCACACCGAAAGAGGATCAGCCTTTGGAACGGAGTTCAACCGCGCAGGTTACCTACTGGAATACAGGCACACGCCTCCTTCACTGGGGCATGGCGCTCACCGTGAGTTTTCAGCTGCTTATCAGCCTGATCATGGAACAGCCCAAGCCGGGTCGGGTGCTGACATCCACCCAGGCGCTGTCCTTTGAACTCCATGAATGGGTGGGCCTGGCTGCGGTTGGAGTCGTCATCGCCCATTGGGTATGGAGCGCACTGCTCACCCGTGACGACAGCGGCTTCCGCCATCTGTTTCCCTGGGATGCACAGGGGCGTGCGAAACTCCTGGTGGAGTTACATCAGGTACTGCGACTTCAATTGCCCCAAGGAGGCCCTGAAGGGGGGCTGGCTGGGCTCGTCCATGGGCTGGGATTCCTCGCCGTCTCCGCTATGGCGGTCACCGGCGCCGTACTTTTTTTCATGTATCCAAAGAACGGTGCGGAAACGCCTTTCGTCGGCAATGTCGCCGATCTACATAGTCTCATCGCCAACCTCGTCTGGGTTTACTGGTATGGCCATATCGGCATGGCACTGTTGCATGA
>DATKTJ010000120.1:0-4538 GCA_035531235.1 Halothiobacillus sp.
GCCGGCACGGCCATCACGGCCCCGGTGCCATATTCCATCAGCACGAAGTTCGCCGACCATACCGGAATTTCGGCGCCCGTCAGCGGATGCGTGACGGTGATACCCAGCGATACGCCCTCTTTCTCCATCGTCGCCATTTCCGCCTCGGCCACCTTGTGATGGCTGCAACGGGCAATGTAGGCGGCGATGTCGGGATTGGTTTCAGCCGCTTTTTTGGTGAGCGGATGTTCGGCCGCCACGGCGAGATAGGAAACGCCGTAGAGTGTGTCTGGTCGTGTGGTGAACACGGTCAGATTTTCGGTGGCATTCAGGGCGAAATCCACCTGCAAGCCACGCGAACGGCCGATCCAGTTGGCCTGCATGGTTCGCACCTGCTCCGGCCAACCGGTCAGACCGTCCAGATCGTTCAACAGCTGCTCGGCGTAATCGGTAATGCGGATAGACCACTGGGGAATCTCGCGCCGCTCGACCAGCGCCCCGGAACGCCAGCCACGCCCGTCGATTACCTGCTCGTTGGCCAGGACGGTCATGTCCACCGGGTCCCAGTTCACGGTCGAAGTCTTCTTGTAGGCCAGCCCCTTGCGCACCAGCCGGGTGAACAGCCACTGCTCCCAGCGGTAATACTGCGGCGTACAGGTCGCCAGCTCGCGCTGCCAGTCGTAGGCGAAGCCGAGGCGCTGCAACTGGCCGCGCATGTAGTCGATATTGTCGAAGGTCCAGCGGGCCGGCGCCTCGCTATTCTTCAGCGCCGCGTTTTCGGCGGGCAGGCCGAAGGCATCCCAGCCCATGGGTTGCAGCACGTTCTTGCCGCACATCCGCTGATAGCGGGCAATCACATCGCCGATGGTGTAGTTGCGCACATGCCCCATGTGCAGACGACCGGAAGGATAGGGAAACATCGACAGGCAATAGAATTTCTCGCGAGTCGGGTCTTCGATTGCGCGGAACACGCCTTCGTCGGCCCATAGGCTCTGGGCTTGGTCTTCGATCTGGGCGGGTTGATATTGCTCGTGCATCATGGCTGTGCTGGATTCTGTTTTGATCGGTCATAAAAGGGTTGTTAAGAATACCCGAAGCCGACAATTAATGCGCCCCATCACCCAAAAAGCGAGCTGCGGTGTATGCTGTCGGCCACCTCATTTCATGTCGTGGAGACCAGACGATGAACAGCAACCCAAATACCGACCACGAAACCCTGCGCGATACCTACTATCGCTGGCTAGCCAAGATCTATACCCGCCTGCTGGATGATGAAAGCCAATCGACCGACAGCATCATTGACGAATCCCGCCACGAACTGGCCGCGCACGACTATCACCCCGACCTCGTCGATCACTTGCGCATCGATATCGCGGCGGCGCGCACCACCCTGCGCCACGACCGTGAGGAATTCACCCGGGAATGGCGCAAGATCGAGCAGGATCTGGCCGTGAAACTGCTGTCGATTGCCGACAAGACCGATGTCGAACTCGAAGCCATGCGCGAAGAAAACGCCCAGCACAAACCCAAGGAATAACTTAGCGACGCAGACGCGTCGTATTTCGCCCCCCCATAAAAAACCGCCCCGACTGATGCTGGGGCGGTTTTTTTCATGTCTACCGCCCCGAAGGGCGGCCCGCAGGCTTATTTGGCCGCAGCGTAACGCGTGGCGACCTCACCCCAGCTCATCACATCCCAAATTGCCTTGAGGTAATCCGGGCGGCGATTCTGATAACGCAGGTAATAGGCGTGTTCCCAGACATCGATCCCGAGGATGGGTGTGCCTTTGATATCGGCAATATCCATGGTCGGATTGTCCTGGTTCGGGGTAGAGCATACCGCCAGCTTGCCTTCGGGACCGACAATCAGCCAGGCCCAGCCGGAACCAAAACGGGTGGCACCCGCCGTATTCATCTGATCGCGGAATGCAGAAAACGAACCGAAGGTACCGGCAATGTCATCAGCCAGTGCACCAGTAGGCTCGCCGCCGCCATTGGGCGACAGAATCGACCAGAACAGCGAGTGGTTGAAGTGACCGCCGCCATTGTTGCGCACGGCCGGAGGCACCTTGGAGATATTCGCCATGATCTCTTCAATGGGCTTGTCGTCCCATTCGGTGCCTGCAATCGCATTGTTGCAGTTGGTGACGTAGGCGCCATGGTGCTTCGTATAGTGAATTTCCATGGTTTGCGCATCAATGGATTTATCGAGTGCGCCATAATCGTAGCTCAGTTCCGGCAGTTGAAAAGCCATATTCATTACTCCATGCAAAGGGGATCGGGGGATCAAAACAACGTTTGAACACGTCGGCTCAATTTATAGCACATTCGGCACTGCCTTTCAGAACCGTTGCCCGCGATATACCAATCCTAACCGGCTTTACCCGCCCCCGTTTCGGTGTATATTCCGCTTCTGCGTTTGAGGGCGACGCCCGCATCATATCGCGAGGAAAAACATGGCTATAGATACGTTCCGCATTGCCCGCAAATCGGATGCTGATGCCATTGCACAGCTCGTCAACGGGGCCTACCGCCCCGAATCGGATGCCACCGGCTGGACCCATGAGGCCCACCTCGTCTCGGGCAGCCGGACCCATACCGGCCATATCACCAAACTCCTTGGTCGCCCCGACTCCGTCATTCTGGTGGGGCTTAAAAAATCCGAACTCGTGGCCTGCGCCCACATCGAAAAAGCAGAAACCCACAGCCGCATCGGCATGTTGGCGGTCTGCCCGCTGCGCCAGGGGCTCGGTCTGGGCAAACAGATGCTGACCCATGCCGAAAAATATGCCCACGCCTGTTTCAATTCAGAAAAATTCATCCTGCAGGTCATTTCGGCACGCAGCGAACTGATCGCGTTCTATTTGAGACGGGGCTATCAGAAAACAGGGGAAATTCTGGCCTTCCCTCATTCGGCCGACGTCGGCACGCCAATCACCCCCGATCTCCATCTCGAGATTCTGGAAAAATACACCCATGCCCTGGCACCCGAGCCAATGACGACACACTCCTGATCGTCCACCATCACCCACAACACCATGATTGAAATCGTGACGGCGATATCGCTCTGGGAACTCACCAAGCACGCCAGCCGGTGGCTATCGAACCTCAAGCGTGCCCACATGGCGCGCAAAAAGGAATCCGTCGACGCCCTGCGCAAGGTGATTGTCGCCGCCCGAAAAACCACGGTCTATCTGCGTCAGCTCAAGGATACTGGCCAACGGACCCATGCAGTAGAAGCGGAGTTATCGGCCCACTGGACCGAGCTCAGCTTCGCCCTGACGGATCTGGGTATCGACACATTGGCCAAACGCTGTCGAATCAAGGGCAAGGAATGGGCAGACCCGGCCCAGATGGACCCTGTCTACCTGGTCAAGGCCGATGTGGGCCTGGAACACATGGAACAACTGGCTACCGACCTGCTCCGCGACATCAATCGTTAAATCCATGTGTCACCGGCCCCTTACCCGTCACCGATGGATTGCCGCATGATCGATGAAAGAAGCATCGCTTAAGCATCCCATAATTCGGCACTCACTATGCTCGTGCATAATAATTCCGTTGGCGAATATTTATTTAAATATCATTCAGATGTAGCCAGGATCAAATGAAAAATCGCGCTGGAAACCGATCATCATTAATGTTAAAAACCCAGTTACCCCAACGTGGCAAGCCCCACCAGCGCGCGCGACCGCACACGGGCGACCCGAAAAAAAGAAGTACATGAGCCGTATGGCCCTAGCTGTCGCAACAGTTCGAGAATTCAGGGATCAATGTACCAATCGGTACGTTAAGCAGGAGAACTACATGGGATTTTTTGATTCAATCGTCAATCAGGCGGCTACCGCGCTGTCTGGCTAGGGTGCCGGTAACTCGGCCGGCCTGATCGAAGCCGTGACCGGACTGCTCGGCAATGCTCAGAACGGGGGCCTGCAAGGTCTGATCGGAGCCTTCCAGAAACAAGGACTGGGCGACATCATCGCCTCCTGGATCGGCAACGGGGAAAACCTGCCCATTTCCGGTGAACAGGTGTTGGCCATCTTCGGCAGCGGGCAAATTCAGGACATCGCCCAGAAGCTGGGCCTCTCCCTTGGCGACGCTTCCGGCGCCGTGGCGGGTATGCTGCCACAGGTCGTCGACAAACTGAGTCCCGGCGGTCAGCTGCCGGATCGCGACATGCTCGCCCAAGGAATCTCGATGCTGGGCCGCCTGGGCCTCTAACGGCGCATTCAACGCAACGCACTCTTTGGTTGTCGATATCATCGAACGAGATCGGCACGGCGTTTCACCCAAGGATTTCCAACGACCGCCCCAAAACCTGCACACAAGGAAGAATCACTCATGGAACAAAACACACCCAAACTCCCCTTCCCGATCTGGATGATTGCACTCGACTTAATCGGGGTATTCATACTGGCGCTTGGCGCCTACCTGCTGTCCAACCACAACCCGACGCTCGTTCCCGAAAACCTGCGATTCGAACATGATGCCCTGATATGGATAGTTTTCGGGTTTCTCCTCACGGTGCCCATGCTGCTGCACATCATCAATGCCGCCAAA
>DATKTJ010000121.1:0-3364 GCA_035531235.1 Halothiobacillus sp.
GGGTTCCTTGAGCAGCCAGAACGCATCGCCGCCGATCCCGGTCATGTGGGGATAGACGACCGCCAGGGCAGCGGCGGTGGCCACGGCGGCTTCCAGCGCATTCCCCCCATCCCGCAGTACGGCCAGCCCGGCCTGTGCCGCGAGACTGTGCGGCGCTACCACCATGCCCCGATTGGCCAATGTCGATTTCAGCATGACGTATTCCTTTCTGATCTATACAAATGCAGTGACATTACCAGCCTACCGCAGCTGGCAACCAGGTCGCGAGGCCAGGGAAAACAATCACCAGGGTCAAGGCAAACGCCTGGATGCCAATAAAAGGCAGCACACCTCGATAAATATCCTGAGTCGTGACCTCCTTGGGTGCAACGCCTTTGAGGTAAAACAGCGACCAGCCGAACGGCGGCGTGAGAAAAGACATCTGCAGGTTCATGGCCACGAGGATGCACAGCCAGACGATATCGACGCCGGCATGCTGGAAGAACGGCAACATCAGCGGCAGCACGATATAGGAGATCTCGATCCAGTCGAGGAAAAACCCGAGAAAGAATAGCAGCACCATCATGAAGATCAGGCCGCCCCAGACGCCGCCGGGCAGGAACTCGAACAGAGAATCGATCAGTTCGTCCCCGCCGAGTCCGCGGAAGCTGAGGCTGAAGATTTTCGCCATCATCATCACGAACAGGGTCATCCCGCTGATCTTGAAGGTCGAAATGACGGTTTCTCGGAGCACGCTGTAGCTGAATCGTCCTGAAAGCAAGACCAGTAACAAGGCACCGAGTGCCCCCATTGATGCGGCCTCGGTCGGTGCGGCGATGCCACCGATGATCGAGCCGAGTACCGCGAAGACGAGTGCGATCGGCGGCAGGACAACCTTGAGCAGATCCAGCAGCATCTGGCTCGTGGGCATGGCGTCGCGCTCGTCTTGCGGGATGGGTGGCATGCTCTGTGGCTTTAGCCGGGCCATGAGCCAGATGTACAGGAGATAAAGTCCTGCCAGCATCAGGCCGGGGATCAAGGCGCCGGCAAACAGTGAGCCAATTGAGGTCCCGGAAATGTCCGACAGGATAATCAGCACCAGGCTGGGGGGGATAATCTGGCCCAGCGTGCCTGATGCGCAGATCGTGCCGCAGGCCACGCCTTTGTCGTAGTTGCGTCGAAGCAACGTCGGCAGGCTAATGAGGCCAACGGTCACGACGGTGGCGGCCACGATGCCGGTCGAGGCGCCCATCAACACACCGACCAGGACAATGGCGATGGCCATACCGCCGGAACGCTTGCCGGACATATGACCGATCACGTCGAGCATCCGTTCGGCCAACCGGGATTTCTCCAGCAATACCCCCATGAAGATGAAGAGCGGGATCGCCAGCATGGTGTAGTTGGTGGCGACACCGAAAATGCGCAGGGGAATCAGATTGAACAGATCGGTGCCGAAACCGATCAGGCCGAATACGATGCCGCTGACAGCGAGTGCAAACGGAACCGGAATGCCGATCAGGATCAATGCGAACAGGGCGACCACCATGATGATGGCTAAAACTTCAAGACCCATGTTCTTCCCCTTTTTGTCGGTAGTCACACAGCGCAACTACTGCCTGGAGGAGCATGGCGAGCCCTTGCAGCGCGACCAAGGCAAAACCGATCGGCACGAAGGCCTTGAGGAGCCAGCGATCCGGCAATCCACCCGGATCGGGCGAGCCTTCGTTGATGGTGTAGGACATCTCGACGAAGTGCAGGGACATATAGGCAATGAACAGGCCGATGGGTATCACGATCAAGGCCGGTACCACGACATCGAGCCACAACTTGGTGCGTTCGCTATAGTGTTGATAAAAGATATCGACACGAACGTGTTCGCCTTGCTGCAGGGTGTAGGAGGCCGCAATCAGGGCGATGACCGCCAGTATGTGCCACTCGAATTCTTGTTCGGATACCCAGCTGACATGAAACAGATAACGAGCGCCGACGTCGAAAGCGACGAGCAGCACGAGTAATAGGGTCAGCCAGGCAGTTGCCCGGCCGATGAGTTCAACCACACGATCCAGGCGCCGCCCCCAGAGAGCGGCATAATGGATGTACTGATTGGGTTGGGATGGTTGAGGAGGGAGACTACCCGTGACAAGGTTGTCACGGGGCTGCGTTGATGGAAGTTGGGTCATGACAATGCTATTGGTTTCCCGATCACAGGTTTTCGGTGAGAACGACTTGCTCGCTGATATCCAGCCAGCTGTCTGCCCGTTTCTTGAAGGCGAAGTAGTTCTCGTACACCTTCTTGGCTTCCGGGTTCTTGGCGGTTAGCGTATCCAGCGTGTCGAAGGTGACTTCCCGCAGTTTCTTGATGATCTCGGGCTTGAGCGTGCGTACCTTGACGCCGTGATTGTCCACAAGATCCTTGAGCGCTTCAGCGTTGTTCGCATTGCACCAGGCGAAACTGATCTGATTGCAGGCCGCGGCAGCGTTTTCGACGACAGCCTGTAGATCCTTGGGCAGCGAGTCCCACACCTTTTGACCGATCAGCAGTTCGGTCACATTGTTCGGCTCGTGCCAACCCGGTGTGTAGTAATACTTGGCGCCGTTCATCAGGCCGAGCTTGCGGTCGAGGTAGGGCCCGACGAATTCGGCCGCATCAATCACGCCGCGCTGCAATGCCGGGAAAATCTCGCCGCCGGGAAGCAGCTTCACGCTGACGCCCAATTGCTCATAGACCTTGCCGGCCAGACCGGGAATGCGCATCCGCAGGCCCTTGAAGTCTTCGACGGATTCGATCGGCTTGCGGAACCAGCCGGTCATCTGCATGCCGGTATTACCGGCCGCGAAGGCCTTGACCCCGAATGGCTTGTAGACTTCATCCCAGAGTTTTTGACCATCGCCATCGTAGAGCCAGGCATTGGTGGCCAGTGCGTCCATGCCGAAGGGTACGTTGGTGAAGAATTGCGCCGCAAACGATTTGCCGGCCCAGAAATAGGCATTGCCCCAGTTCATATCCACGGTACCTTCGCGGACCGCATCGAAACCGGCCAGGGCAGGAATCAGTTCACCGGCCGCATAGAACTTGATCTTCAAACGGCCGCCGGACATCGTCTCCACACGCTGACAGAAGTCGGTGGCACTGCCCGGGCCGACGCTGTAAAACGGGGAACCGGCCGGGTAGGCACTGGTCATTTTCAGATTGAAGGTTTTGCTGGAATCTGCTTTGGCGATGGCTGGAGCCATCAACATGCCGCCGGCCAGTGCGCCGCCAGTTTTCAGAAAATCACGCCGTTTATTGCTCATCTTGGAACTCCCATCGTGAGTATGCACCACTAATAAATCTCAATCGGTTTACAACCGTAAGGATGTGGTGCTGATGTTGCAATGGTCG
>DATKTJ010000122.1:0-7707 GCA_035531235.1 Halothiobacillus sp.
GGCGGCTCCACGAGTTGCGGGGGCTGCGGGGGAACAGGTGTCGGCTCCGGCGCAGCCAGACTGATATGCAACGGCTTTTCCGGCGGCTTGATCAACGGGGGCGGCTTGAGATGAAACACCTGCTGCGAAAGAATAAGCAAGGCCAGCATCAGGACGACGGCACCCCGTGCCACCCACTCGCGATTCAAAAAGAAATGAGGACGTTTGGACATGGAAGGCTCTGGTCTCATCACTTCTTCTTGGTCGCGATGGAGACAGCAGTAATCCCGGAAGACTTCACCACATCCATGACGCTCACCAGATCCTGAAGCGCACTGCCCTTGTCGCCATCAATGACCAGATCAATATCCTTGTGCGACTGATGGAGTTCATCAAGGGCCGCGCCCAGGGTGGTCAGATCATAGTCCTTACCTTCCAGCTGAAGACGACCCTGGGCACCGATGATGATCACAGCATGGTAGGCACGGTTGAGATGATCCGGCTGAGCCGATCCCGGCAACTGGGTCTTGATCCCGGTCGCTGGGATCACATTCATGCTGATGAGCACAAAAAACACCAACAAAAACATCATCACGTCGATCATCGGAATGATCTCAATCCGGGCCTTGCGCCGCGGTTCGTTTTGCCAAATAAACATTCAAAAACACTCCTGAAAGGATCGGATCGGCAGATTCCAGGCAAAAGGAAGCCCTGCACCAAAAAAGGCACAAAATTCATTTGCTTGGATTCAGCCCGCCTTATACGTACCGCAGCGAACGCGCGGTCTACGGACCAACTTCTACCTACGTAATAATCAGGTCACTATAGATATGATTTATGACTTGATTGTGAACAAATGGTTACTTTTTGTTTACTATTTGTTTACTTGCTTAAATTGTTTGCAGGGCTCTCGGTTGTGGCCACGCCATTAGACGGGACCCAAGCCAGACAAGCACCCGGATCAACGCGATTGCCACGACGATGGTCACCATGATGATGGTGGCGAAAGCCGCGGCCTGAGGCCAATTACCCGCATCATTCAGAAGCAGTACGGATACGGCCGCCGGCGTTTTGCCCGGCGCGACCAGGAAGATCAACGCAGAAATGGTCGCCATGCTGTGCATGAAATAGAACATGCCGATGTTGATCATGGCCGGACTGATCAGGGGCAAAGTAACGTGGCGCGTGGTATGCAGTACACCCGCCCCCAGGGTTTGCGAGGCTTCCTGCAACCCGTTGTCGATCTGCTTGAGTCCCGTGGTGGCAATCAGAAACGCTTGAGCGTGATAGTGGTACACCGTACACAACGACAGCAGCAGGATGCTTCCGTACAGCCAATAGACGGGAATCGACGGATTGTTGAAGGCCATCACATAACCCAGCCCCAGCACCATGCCTGGCACGGCAGCGGGCACGACGGACATCAGATACAGCACCTGACGCAGTCGGCTGGATAGTTTCTGCACGATCAGGGCACCAATCGTCGCAACGACCACGCCGATCGCGGCAGCCATCAGGGACATCTTCAAGCTGACCCACAAGGCGCCGTACCCGCCCGGCACATCGAGACGGTAGTGCTGAAGGCTAAAACTGAGGTTGTAGGGCCATAGACGGGTAAAACTGGCCACGATCACGACACCCATCACGGCGACGATGATGAACGCGACCCCGCCCAGAAAGAGCAGCATCGGGCCATCCAGACGCCAGCTCCGTTCCGGGCGATACGGCGTGGCCTGTGCGGAAATCGACGATTGACGGCGGGCGATCCATTTCTCGGCCACCACCGCAACCAATACCGGCAACAGCAACAACACGCCGATCACCGCGCCCAGGTGGAAATTGGCCTGCCCCGCCACCTGGTTGTAGATTTCGGTCGCCAGGACGTTGTAATCACCACCCAGCACCATCGGATTACCGAACTCACTGATATTGATGGCGAATCCCAGAAACACGGCGGAAAGAATGCCGTACTTGGCTGCAGGGAGCGTCACACTGAGGAATCGCTTGAATCCTCCTGCGCCGAGCATCTTGGCGGCATCGTACAGACGGGCATCGGCCCCGCTCAGCGCGACCATCAGGACGAGGTACGCATGCGGCAACCCGTAGAGCACGTTGGAAATCAGAATCCCCCAGAACCCGTAGATATCGATATCCGTACCGAGGTAACGATTGACGACCCCGTTCCGGCCCAGCAGAAACTGAACGCCCAGCGCCTGAATCAGCGAGGGGGCGAACAAGGGCAGCAGAATCACGCTATGCCAAAGCCATTTGGCCGGTGCCTGGGTACGTTTCAGGGCATAGGCATAGCCAAACGCGATCAAGACCGTGGCCATCGTCGCCCAGAACGACACATTGAGCGTGTTGAAAATAGTCTGCCGAAAGTGGGGATCACGAATATACAGATCGTAGTAATCCAGACTCCAATGGCCATCCGGGTGATGCATGCTTTCGCGCAGAATCGTCCACAGTGGGTACAAAACGAATAGCGCAAGGGGCAACATCGCCAGAAGCGCGATCAGGATTTCGATCTGGCCACGACCAAGCCGCCAGCGAATGGGCCCCGCCATTGGTCCAGCGGTCAACTCAGTGCTCATTCAGGGGCCTGATTTCATTGGGCGGAAGAAATACCGGGATCAGATCTCCCGGCACAAAGGCGATATCTCGCAGACCATATACGTCCACCTGAATCTCCTGACCATCCAGCAGGAGATCCAGCCGGGTTTGCTTGCCGAGAAATTGCGTTTTCAGCACGGAAGCCTGGAAATGGTTGGGGCCAATGGCATCCTGTACGAGCTGAATCGACTCGGGTCGGATGCCCACCCGATCACAGCCAGGGCGTACTGCCTCATTCACCGACAGGGGTTTGCCAGCAAGCATGAGGCGCCCTTCGGTATCGCCGAGCACCTGCAACACATTCATGTCGCCCACGAATCGCCCCACAAACGCCGTATCCGGCGCGTGATATATCTCCGGCCCCGAGCCAATCTGTTCGATTTGCCCCCGATTCATCACCACGATACGGTCAGCCACCGCCATGGCCTCCTCCTGATCGTGCGTCACCAGAATCGTGGTAATGCCGAGCCGGGACTGCAATTCGCGTACATCAGCCCGTAACTGGCCACGGACCTTGGCATCCAGCGCGGAAAAGGGCTCATCCAGCAGCAGGACATGGGGTTGCGCGGCCAAGGCGCGCGCCAGGGCAACCCGCTGCTGCTGGCCGCCGGACAGCTGATTGGGCAGCTTGTCGATATGATCGGCGAGCTGCACCAGATCCAGCATTTCCAGCACCCGTCGACGCGCGTCTGCGGCATTCCATTTGCGGCAACGCAACCCATAGGCCACGTTCTTGCCCACGGTCAGGTGCGGAAAAAGGGAATAGGACTGAAAAACCATCCCGAAATGTCGAGAACGCGGCGGCGTAGCCGTGATGTCCGCTCCATTCAGGCTGATATGACCGGCATCCGGGGTTTCAAGACCGGCGATCAAGCGCAGCAAGGTGGTTTTGCCGCAGCCCGAAGGCCCCAGAAAACAGACGGACTCACCAGCGGCGATCGTCAGGTCAATGTCCCGAACGGCAGGCGTACCATGATAGGTCTTGCCGATGCCGGACAGGCGCAGGAAATCGGCGGCTTGGTGGGTCGTCATGAGCATAAAACCAGTGGAATGAGATTCGCGGGGAAATATCCCCGCAGGCGATCAATGTTTTTCGATTTCTTTTTGCCAGCGATCCAGCGTGGATTGCCGGGTTTCCATGGATTGCTTGAAATCCATCGGGAACAGCAGCTTCTTGACATCCGAGGGCATCCCATCCGATGTGGGCTTGCTCACTTCTGCAGCGATCTCGATCCCGATGATTTCCTTGTATTTCGCGTATTGACGCGCTGCATCGTCGGAAATTGTCCAGTCGAGGAAACGCTTGGCATCCTGTTGATGGGTTGAACCGGCCACCAGGGCGTTGGCTTCGAGCTCATAGCCTGCGCCTTCCTTGGGAATCACCATCTTCACGGGATAACCTTGCCGCACGGCTTCCATGGCGACAATGGCCGAGGACGCACCGATGGCATATTCCCCCGTACTGGCCATGCTGCACGGACGCGAGCCGGATTTTGAATACTGCGCCACATTGGCATTCAACTGCTTGAGGAAATCCCAGCCTTTTTCGCCGCCCATCCCCTGCAGAATCGACACCACTTGAAGGTAGCCCGTCCCTGAAGACGCGGGATTCGGCATGACAACCTCACCCTTGTAGACGGGATTCAGCAGATCCGTCCAACCGGTCGGCATGGGCAAACCCTTGAGCTTCAGGCGATCGGTATTCACACACAAAGCGGCCATATAACCGGTCGGGGCAAACCACTTACCATTGGGATCCTTGAACTGGGCGGGCACCCGATCCAGGCCCTTGGGGCTGTAGGGCTGAAGCAGGGCTTGTACACGTGGATCCATCATGTTGGTCAGCGCCCACCCCCAAATCACGTCATAACGTGGGTGATTGCCTTCGCTCAGGATGCGCGCACCGAGATCCCCGGTGGACAGTCGCAGGACATTCACCTTGAGATCCGGCATGTCCTTGCGGGCCACGGCCAGGTAATCGGCAATCTCGGGTTCTTCGAGCGCGGTATACACCGTGATTTCTCCGGCATACGCCGTTGACATCGCGATCATGGACAGGCCGAAGATCATCGTGGTCATACCGAACGCCATGGCCTGGGCAACTGACTTGAAACGCATGATAGAAAATCCCTGCATAAAATGAGGGCGGCAATCTAGCACGCAGACCTCATAAAATTTATGAATATTCCATGACAATTAATATCGTCCATCATCGCGAAATGAGACAGGAACATATGCGCTGTGGAAAATTTATAACCCGCTGGGGCTTGCAGCAACCCTGGGATAAATCGCAGGGAAATACAGCGCTACGGGGTATAAAATTGGTTTTGTCGTTGGTTTACGGCGAGGGCTGTGGGTATACTTTCGACCCACTTGGCGCCGACATCATCCCGTCGCGCAGCCATAAAACCGATTGATCACAGGGTGCCGAGGGTAATATGCAATTAGCGATTTTCGATTTGGACAACACCCTGATTGAGGGAGATTCCGATCACGCCTGGGGGCAATATCTCGCGGAAATCGGCGCTGTCGACCGCACAGAGTACGCCCATCGAAACCAGATGTTTTATGAAGAGTATCAGCGGGGAACACTGGACATTCAGGCGTTCCTGAAATTCTCTTTGGCACCGTTGGCGCGGTACCCGAAGGAGCAACTCTTTGCCTGGCGCGCGCAATTCGTCGCCGACATCATCGCACCCATGATCAAGGAGCCGGCGCGCGAACTGGTGGAGCACCATCGGCAAAAAGGCGACGAGCTGATGATCATCACCGCGACCAATGCCTTTGTCACCGAGCCGATTGCCGCATTGTTCGGAATCGATCACCTGCTAGCCACGAAACCGGCTGAGGCTGATGACCGCTATACCGGTGAATATGTCGGCATTCCCACCTTCCAGGAAGGTAAACAGATCGTCCTCGATCAATGGCTGAAAGACCGGCAGTTCACCCCAAGCAAAACCTGGTTCTACTCGGATTCCCGCAATGACATCCCACTACTGGCTGCGGTCGATCACCCGGTGGCGGTCGATCCCGACACCGTGCTGCGCAGCCATGCGGAAGCCGAAGGCTGGTCGATCATTACCTTGCGTGCATGAGTCCACGCACGTGAGCGCAACCGCGATCAGGTCGTCGGCAGGGTGACGCCCCGTTGCCCCTGGTATTTGCCGCCCCGGTCCTTGTAGGACGTTTCGCAAACCTCATCGGACTCCAGAAACAGCATCTGAGCGACACCCTCATTGGCGTAAATGCGTGCGGGTAACGGCGTCGTGTTGGAAAACTCCAGGGTCACATGGCCTTCCCACTCCGGCTCCAGCGGCGTCACGTTCACGATGATGCCGCAGCGGGCGTAGGTGGATTTGCCCAGGCAAATGGTCAGAACACTACGCGGAATCCGGAAATATTCGATCGTGCGCGCCAAGGCGAATGAGTTCGGGGGAATGATGCAGACATCGGATTCGACATCGACGAAACTGCGTTCATCGAAGGCTTTCGGGTCAACGATTGTGGAGTTTATATTGGTGAATATCTTGAACTCGTTGGCACAGCGCACATCGTAGCCATAACTCGACGTCCCATAGGAAATCAGGCGTTTATCCTGCGCATCGCTCCGCACCTGATGCGGCTCGAACGGCTCGATCATGCCGTGCTTTTCTGCCATTTCGCGGATCCAGCGATCCGATTTGATACTCATACCCCACTCCTACAGTAAACCGGTTGTTTGCGTCCGCATTTTGGTGACGCAGGCAAGCGATGTCCAGTGGGAATATCAATGTATTAGCCGCGCGCGCCAAACATATAGCGTTTTTTGTCTTCCTCGTCCTTGTCCGCGTCGTTGACGAGGGGTTTCGATGCTGCTTTTTTGACCGGAACTGGGGCTTCTGCCCCACCGACAAATCCTTGATAATCGGCGAGTTTCAAGGCAAGCAAAATCAGATCCTCCTCCTCGGACTGATCCGCAATCTGGAGGATCTTCATGGCGTAGTCTTTTTCAGCCATAAAGCGATAAGTGTCTACTTTGACATTCAAGGCGCGGAGCAGTTTGAGTTTGAATCGTGCAACCAGCTGCATTAATTCAGCATCCATTAATTTACCCCTTGGTATCAGGTGAGTGTTCTTGCCCCATTGCGAAGCAATTAACGCGCCATCAATCCAAGTATCTATTTTCATATTAGAATCATCTGATTTTCTACCAAACCCCATGCGCCGCCCGCACCAACTTGAACACTCGGAAGCACGGGCGCACTATTATCACGCACAGCGATGCATGCGCCGGTCGTCGGACAAGAGTTGGAAAATGCTAAGATTCCTCTCCGGGATCGATTTCCCCGTGGTCAAGCAGGGATCAAGCTGGGATCTAGGCAACGTTTTCATACAGAGGGTTTTCACATGCGCAGCTTTCGAATTGGCAACCGTCACCCGAGGCATCGTTCATTCCAACCGTTCAGTGCAGGCTTACTTGCCGCCGTACTTGCACTGGCACTGAGTGGTTGCGCCAGCAACCCGCCCACGAGCAATACGACGGATACAACGTCTGCACCGGCATCGTCGGCCCCCAATGCGGCCGCCACGAATACCGACGGCTACAACCAATATGAAACGACCCATGAGGCCGTCAATTTCCTGGGTGGATCGGCCGAGGCCGTTGCCAACTTGATGGATAAGGCTTTTGCACAATACGGTCGGCCCAACGCCTATATCAAGGGAGAAGAAGGCGGTGGCGCCTTTGTGCTCGGTGTGCGGTATGGCAAGGGCGAACTCGTGACCAAATCCGGCTTCAAGACAACCGTGTACTGGCAAGGACCTTCCGTCGGCTGGGATTTCGGTGCTGATGCCGGCAAGGTTTTCATTCTTGTCTACAACCTGCCGCAGCCGGATCTGATCTACCAACGATTTGCCGGGGTCAATGGCTCTCTTTATCTGGTTGGCGGACTAGGCATGAATTACCTTCGCTCCCAGGATATCGTTGTGGCACCGATCCGAGTCGGTGTCGGCATCCGGTTGGGTGCGTCTGTGGGTTACATACAGTTCACCCGCGAGCACTCCTACCTGCCGTTCTGAACATTTGATCGGTCGGCAATGAAAAAGGCGCGAAAAATTCGCGCCTTTTGCTTTCCG
>DATKTJ010000123.1:0-6973 GCA_035531235.1 Halothiobacillus sp.
CAGCCCGGCTCGGGCGTGAATTGCGAGAGCACGTCAAAGGGTTTGTTAAAGGCAATCAGCTGCGACATGGTGCGGATTCTGTACCGGGCGAGGAGCCATCCCCGCGTCGGCGCGGGGTTCGGTGCTTGCCGACGCGCGGGGTAGGCGCTGCCAGCGGGCAATTCGGCCTTCATCCACCCCGGCCGCACGCAGCAGTTCGGGAAGTTCATCGCGAATGCCCATCCAGGGGGTGGGCGTGTCGGCCAGGGGCAGATCGCAGACGATGCCGGTCAGGCGGCGGCTCAGACGCACCAGTGGTTCGTGTTCGACCAGCAGTTTCTGCGCCCGCGGTGCGCCTCGAAATTTCATGCCGTACACGGCGGCGAGATTGGCGTAGATGCCGTCAATGGTGCCGTGTTTTTTCAGTAGATTGCCCGCAATGCGCGGCCCGATGCCGGGGATGCCGGGAATATTGTCCGCGGTGTCGCCGGTCAGGGCGAGCCAGTCGGCGATCTGTGCCGGTTTGACGCCATAGCGGCGTTCGACATCGCCATAGGCCAGCACGATCTGGCGCATGGGATTGAACCAGCGGTCGTCCGGCCCCAGCAACTGGGCCAGGTCCTTGTCGCCGGTGATAATGGTGATCGCCCGCGCCCGGCCTCGCAGCCGGGCTGTCAGGGTGCCGATGACATCGTCGGCCTCATAGCCGGGGAAATCGATGGCCATCAGGCCGGCGGCTTCGGCCAGTTGTCGGCATCGCGGCAGTTGGACGGTGAGTCCTTCGGGGGCGGGCGGGCGATGGGCCTTGTACTCGGGGTAGATGGATTGCCGAAAACCGCGTCCACTGGGCGCATCGAATGCGCAGACGACAATCGGGCCCTGCTCAGGATGAATCGGTACGGGCGATTGGAGATGCGTGCCGAATACGGATTCGAGCAGGCTGAGCAGGCTATCGGCAAAACCTTGAGTGGCACCGACGGGCTGGTTGTCCGCATCCACGAGCGTTTTGTCGGCCCCGTGCCAAGCGCGCCAGATCTGAGCGTGCGAATCGACCAGCCAGGCGCGGCTCACCGTATCGCTGACGGGCGCCTCACTCATGAGGGGATTGATGTCGGATGGGGCTGATAGGCTATCCGCGCCACGCCATCGGCAGCGGCCGCCGCTGCCACGGCGGGTGGCAAGCGCTCGATCAGGCGAGGGTCGAAGGGCTTGGGCAGGATGTATTCGGGGCCGAAGCTCAACTCGGAAACGCCATAGGCCATGAGTACGGAGGCCGGCACCGGTTCGCGCGCCAGGGCAGCCAGCGCCTCGACACAGGCGATTTTCATGGCGGGGGTGATTCGCGACGCGCGGCAATCGAGGGTGCCCCGGAAGATGAAGGGGAAGGCAAGCACGTTGTTGACCTGATTCGGATAATCACTGCGTCCCGTCGCCATGATTAGGTCGTCGCGTACGGAATGCGCCAGTTCCGGGCGGATTTCCGGGTCGGGGTTGGCGAGGGCGAAGACGATCGGCCGGTCGTTCATGCTGGCCAGCATCTCGGGGGTCAGCAGATTGGGGGCGGAAAGGCCGATAAACACATCGGCGCCCTTCAAGGCATCTTCGAGTGTGCGGTCCACGGTATGCGCGGCCACGTCGGCATGGTGCGGGGGCAGGTCGGGTAGATCCTTGTGCAGCACCCCGACCCGGTCTACCACGCGAAGCTGCGACCGGTTCAGGCCCATGTCGGTGAGCAGATTCAGGGTGGCGGTGCCCGCGGCACCTGCGCCAACCAACACGAGGCGGATCGCATCGAGGGATTTGCCCTGCAGACGCAGTGCATTGGTCAGGGCCGCCGCGATGATAATCGCTGTGCCGTGCTGATCGTCGTGGAAGACCGGAATATCCATGGCCTCGATCAGGGCGCGTTCGATCTCGAAGCAACGCGGCGCACTGATGTCCTCGAGGTTGATGCCGCCAAAACTGGCACCCAGACGCTTGACCGTATCGATGAACTCGGTGGGATCCTGGGTTTCGACTTCCAGATCCACCGCGTCGATATCGGCGAATTTCTTGAAGAGCAGTGCCTTGCCTTCCATGACCGGCTTGCTGGCCAACGGCCCCAGATTACCCAGCCCTAGAATCGCCGAGCCATCGGTGATCACGGCGACGAGGTTGCCCTTGTTGGTGTAGCGGTAGGCATCGGCCGGATCGGCGGCAATCGCGCGCACGGGTTCGGCGACTCCGGGGGAGTAGGCCAGGGCAAGATCCTGGGCCGTGGCCGTCGGTTTGGTCAGTGCGGTCGCCGTTTTGCCCGGAACGGGCCGTTCATGATAATCAAGGGCATTTTGGCGGGGATCAGTCGAGTTGTATGACATGGGTAGTGCGTGTTTTGTGTTCTGAAAAAAGGTGAACGAAGACAGCGTCTGGCGTCCGGTTGGCGGCCTGATCCTTCCCTGATTGCTTCAGGGTAGGGAACGGCGGGATGCTTGCCCGGTTTTATCCAGCAAGGCAGATATCGTCCGATAAACAGGGAATTTGCCCGTAATAATACCCTTGCTACCCTTGAAAAGCGCGGATTTTTGAATGAGTCAAAAAAACGCCCTCAGACTTCGAGGGCGCATTGTGGGATATTTCCAGCGAACAGATGGTTCCTGTCAGGACGCCCGGTTTGTTCCGAGGCGTCGGACTGGTCGGGGTTTATTGCCCCTGAGCCGGAACGATCAAGATGTCTACCCGACGGTTTTGCGCACGGCCTTGCGCGGTGGCATTGCTGGCGATCGGGCGGGTCATGCCATAGCCGATGGCCTGGATGCGATTATTGGCGACACCAGACTGTGCCAGGTAACTCGCCACGCTCTGCGCCCGGTTCTCGGAGAGCTGTTGATTGTAGGTGGCCGAACCCCGTGAGTCGGTATTGCCTTCTACACGCACGATTGTGCCCGGGTACTGATTGATACTTTGAGCCAGTTGCTGAAGGACCGACTGGAATTGGGGCTTGAGCGTCGCGCTATTGGTGTTGAAGGTAATGGCTTCCGGCGCTTGCAGATGAATGCCATCGCCTTGGCGCTGTACCTGTACGCCGGAGCTGGCCATTTGCTGCTGCAATTGCGCAGACTGCTTGTCCATCTGGTTGCCGATCAGGCCGCCGACACCGGCACCGACGGCTGCGCCAATCAACGTGCCGCCTGTTTTGTTCCCTCTCCCTGCAACCAGATTGCCCAGCAAGGCGCCCGCGCCCGCGCCTACAGTGGCCCCCGTCGCCGTTTTGCCATATTCGCCCTGGTAGGGGTTCTGTGCGCAGCCTGCCAGCACGGTCATTGAGGCGATTACGCCCATGATTACAATTTTTTTCATATCCGTAGCTCTCCTGGTGAAAAATTCTTCCCTATCTGATTGGCTCAGGTGCTCGAGACATATCTGACCGTCTATCCGATCATAGTCGCGGTTAACCGATTGATCGTAAGGGGAGCGCACCACTGGCCTCCGTTGACGCGATCGGGATCGGTCTGTCGTCGCCGAAACAGCCTCAGCCTCTCAATCTTAATCAGTTATCCGGTCAAGTGCCAAAATTCGGCCGAAAAATCTGAGTTTTACATGTAAACGACGGGTATTCGAACAGTTAGGGAAACCCGCCGTCCCCTAGAGCAGGGGTGTGGTTAGCCGGGCAATATTCTGGCGCAAGGTGGTCATCCGGCTTTGTTGCGCCCAGATTTCGATGTCAAGGGTTATGGCTGTTTCCCGGTAGCGTTCCAGTAGTTGCCGCAGCATATCTGCCGTGCCGGGCGCGTAAAAAAGCAGACCCAGTTCGGCATTGATGAGCGAGGAGCGCACATCCAGATTGGCGCTGCCGATCAATGAGATGCTTTCATCGAACAGGGCAAACTTGGTGTGCAGGAAGAAGGTGGGATAACGGCGAATGATCACGCCGATCTCCAGCAGTTCGGCGTAGTAGGATTCCTGTGCCCATTGCACCAGCCGATGATCCAGGCGTTCGGAGAGGATCAGTTCAACCTCGACGCCGCGCTGGGCGGCCGTTTTCAGGGCGATGAGCGTCGGTTCATCCGGCACAAAGTAAGGGGTGACGATCCGGATCGAGTTGATGCTGACATGAATCAGGGACAGCAGCAGTTGCTGCTGGACCGGATCCGGATATTCCGGTCCGCTAGGCAGACCGATGCAGACTTCCTTCCCCGCGGCCACCGGTACGGGGAAGTATTGGGCACCGGTCAGCATGACATTGCGCTCGATGTACCAATCCCCGGCAAACACGGTCTGCAGTTCTAGAACGACCGGGCCTTGAAGGCGTAACATGATGTCTTCATAAACGATGTGGGGTTCGTTATCCGGCCGGATCAGATTCATCGATCCCGCGTAGCCCGAGACGCCATCGATGACGATCAGTTTGCGATGATTCCGCAGATCAAACCGGGCGGCTTTGTGAGGGAGTTTGCTGCGCGGGAATGCCTGGGCGACGCGAATGCCATGCATTTCAAGCGCCAACAAGGGTTTCATGAATTCCCGGCTACCAAAATCATCGACGATCAGTCGAACTTCGATGCCCCGCTGCGCCGCTTTGATCAGCGCAGCGAATATCTGTTCGGTGGCCGTATCGCGGGCGGCAATATAAAACAGCAGGTGGATCGAATGCTGGGCAGAGTCAATATCCTGCAGTAATTGTGTGCGAAACGCCGGTAGGGTTTCCAGCAACTGAACCGAGTTGCCGCCAAACTCCGGAAAGACGCTCCAGTATCTGGCCAGTTGGGCGACCGGCTGTAATCGATCGGGCAGGACGGTGCGACTATGCCACGCCTGCTGTTGTTGCAAGTGCTTCAGATTGGGGGCTAGTGCCTTTTCCAGGGTGTCGATCTTGTGTTGTCGGGCGCGCGATACACGCGGTCGCCCCACAAAAAGATAGAACATCAATCCCAGCAGCGGCTGGAAAAAAATCAGCAGCAACCAGGCAGTTGCTGCCGATGGCGGTCGGCGCAGCGGAATGATCATCAGGGCGGACAGGCGGATCATCCACTCCACCAGGACATAGGTGGCTGCCCAATTCGTGTGTTGCAGGTCGAGGAGTTCCAGCATGTCGTTAACGCTTGCCGCCGCCGGACGCGGCCATGAGCACACGATCCATCCAGCGGGTGGGAAGTAGTCGACGCAGAGCGGCAAACAGGTAGGTGGGGAAGGTGACGGGGTAGCGTGCCTTGGGTCGGGGTGATTCCAGCGCGTGAATAACGCGTTTGAGCACGGCTTCCGGCGGCAGGGTGAAAGGGGCGGCCGGACCGGGCTTGTTCAGCCTAGCCAGTTGCTTTTGGTAGTTGAGGGCATGGACCGAGTTTTCCACATCTATATAGTGATGCAGTGCGGTCAGCGCATTGGCGCGAAAACGGGACTCGATCGGGCCGGGTTCGATGAGACAAACATCGATCCCTGTTCCGTAAAGCTCCTGACGCAGGGTATCGCTCAGCCCTTCCAGTGCAAATTTGCTGGCGACGTAGGCCCCGCGAAACGACAGGGCGGCAATGCCGAGTACGGAACTGTTCTGGATGATCCGGCCAAAACCTTGTGCGCGCATGATCGGGATGACCCGGTTGGTGAGCACTTGCCAGCCGAACAGGTTGGTTTCGAACTGGGCACGCAGGGCGGCGCGCGATAAGTCCTCAACGGCGCCTGGCAGTCCGTAGGCGCCATTGTTGAACAGGGCGTCCAGCCGTCCGTGGGTATGCATGAGCGCCTCGTTCAATCCCGATTCGATCGAAGCATCATCGTTCAGGTCGAGTAGAACCACGGGGATGTCGGGGTGCGGCCAGGCAGCCAGATCCTTTTCTTGTCGAACGGAAGCTACCACCTGGTGGCCGCGATCTGCCAGACCGCGCGCCACCGCCAGGCCGATGCCCGATGAGCAGCCGGTAATCAAAATGGAGCGGGAGAATGGTGCCGTATCGGTCATAGACTAAATCTCTTGGTGTACGCGCGGTTATGGTAGCCGATTCCCGAGTCGGGCGGTTTTTCGGATTGTTGTCGGACGGTATGGTTTCGCTGGGGCGGATAGTGGTCGCAGGGGAACCGGCAGCGTATACTCGGTGTCGAAGTGACACATCCAAATTGGGAGGATTGTTTTATGGCTCTGCAGAATTCAACGGTCATCGGGCGTGGCGAGTCGCTGCTGGCGACGAACAAACTCATCCGCAACACCTATCTGATGTTGTCGATGACATTGGTGTTCAGCGCCGTGATGGCAGGCGTCTCGATGGCCATGCATCTCCCGCCGATGGTTTCCCTGATCACCATGTTTGCGGCAATGGGGCTGATCTGGTTCGTCCTGCCGCGCACGGCACAGTCCGGCATGGGGCTGGTGACCGTGTTCGCGATTACCGGTTTGATGGGGCTTGGCCTGGGGCCAACCATCAATTATTACCTGCATCTTCAGGGTGGCGATCAGATCGTGCTCACCGCACTCGGTGGTACGGGCGCTATTTTCCTGGGGCTTTCAGCCTATGCCCTGATCTCGCGTCGTGACTTCAGTTTCATGGGCGGCTTTTTGATGATCGGCATGATCGTAGTGCTCCTGGCGATGGTGGGGAATCTGTTTTTCCACCTGCCCGCGCTGTCGATGGCGTTATCAGCGGCCGTCATCCTGCTGATGAGCGGCTTCATCCTGTATGACACCGGTCGTATGATCAACGGTGGGGTGGATAACTACCTGATGATGACGGTGAGTCTGTATCTCAATATTTTCAACATCTTCGTCAGTTTGTTGAATTTGCTGGGCGCCAGCAGGGATTAATCATCCGTCGGACCTGACGAGAAGGTCGGGTTGGGTTCAGGCTCCGCTGGTCGGAGCCTTTGTTTGGGCGCACACTCGGAGTCGAATCATGGATTGGATGAAGATACTTTCCGCCATCCTGGTCCTGATGATGGTGGTTTTTCTGTGGCCGCGCGCCGCGCAAATGTTGCGCGAGAGTCGCAAGGGCAGTCAGGCGGAATGGCTGAACGTCATCGTGATTTTGGT
>DATKTJ010000124.1:0-15613 GCA_035531235.1 Halothiobacillus sp.
GAAATGGTCATGCCTGGCGACAACGTTGCCATGACAATCAGCCTGATCAATCCGATCGCGATGGAAGATGGCCTGCGTTTCGCGATTCGCGAAGGCGGCCGTACTGTCGGCGCTGGTGTCGTTTCCAAAATCATCGAGTAACAATCTCACCGTTGTCAAAAGGCGCGAAGTCATGTAGACTTCGCGCTCTTTTTTCATCTGTGTTGAAAATAGAAATTTAGGTCAGTAGCTCAATTGGCAGAGCGACGGTCTCCAAAACCGTAGGTTGGGGGTTCGATTCCCTCCTGGCCTGCCATACATGCCATCGGGTTTTTAATATTAAGCCCGAATGGTTCAAGCAGTCGGTATCGATCACCAGGTCGATTCAATGTGGGTCACAGCAATGTCGGAAAAAGCGGTAGAGCCATCCTCGTCGTCAGGATTAGAGTCGGTCAAGATTGGCCTTGCGATCATCCTGTTGGTTGGCGGGGTGGTTGCCTTTTACCTATTGGGTAAGGAGCCGCTCTTTATGCGCGCGGGGGCTTTGATTGCCGCCTTGCTGGTGGCGGCCGGCGTCCTGTACACCACCAATGTGGGCAAGTCGATTTGGCAGTTTGCGTTCGATTCCCGTGTTGAAGTGCGCAAGATGGTCTGGCCTTCCCGCCAGGAGACGACGCAGACGACGTTGGTCGTGGTCCTGCTGATTGTGGTGATCGGTCTGTTTTTATGGGGTGTAGATTCGCTTCTCGCCTGGATTGTCCGCAGTATTGCGGGCTGAGGAAAGACTGATGACGATGCGATGGTATGTCGTTCAAGCGTTTTCGCAATTCGAAAATAGCGTGAAGAAGGCCCTGGAAGAGCGCATCGAGCGCGAGGGTCTTCAAGAGCAGTTCGGTGAAATTCTGGTGCCCTCCGAGGAAGTTGTCGAGGTTCGTGACGGCGTCAAGCGGAAGTCCGAGCGCAAGTTCTATCCCGGTTATGTGTTGGTGCAAATTGACATGACCGACGAGGCTTGGCATCTGGTGAATTCCGTGCCGCGTGTGCTTGGTTTCGTGGGTGACTCCGGCGGAAAGCCGACGCCGATCAGTAGTCGCGAGGCCGATGCGATCATGGCGCGCGTCAAAGACTCCACGGATAAGCCGAAACCCAAGACATTGTTCGATGTGGGCGAAATGGTTCGTGTCTGCGACGGCCCGTTCAACGACTTCACCGGTGTTGTCGAAGAAGTGAATTACGAGAAGAGTCGCCTGCATGTGGCGGTCAGTATTTTTGGACGTTCGACTCCGGTTGAACTCGGATTTGATCAGGTCGCCAAGACCTGAAATTTTAATCATGGGGAGCCAGTCGGTCTTATCCGCTGGCGCTTGCACCCATTTGAGAGGTAGCTATGGCTAAGAAAGTTACAGGTTATATCAAGTTGCAGGTCAAGGCCGGTCAGGCCAACCCTTCGCCGCCAATTGGTCCGGCGTTGGGTCAGAAAGGCGTGAACATCATGGCCTTCTGCAAAGAATTCAATGCGGCAACGCAAACCCTCGAACAGGGTGCGCCCATCCCCGTTGTGATCACGGTTTATGCTGATAAGTCCTTCACATTCATCATGAAGACACCGCCGGTGAGCTTCCTGTTGAAGAAGACAGCAGGCATCAAGGCCGGCAGTGCGGTTCCGAACAAAACCAAGGTTGGCCAGCTGACGCGTGATCAATTGGTCGATATTGCCAAAATCAAGGAACCAGACCTGACTGCCAAGGATCTGGATGCTGCTGTGCGCACCATTGCTGGTAGCGCCAGAAGTATGGGCCTGACCGTGGAGGGTGTGTAAATGACTCAGTTATCAAAACGACAAAAGGCCATTGCGGCCAAAGTTAAGCCGAATCACGCCTATCCGGCGACCGAGGCTTTCGAACTGCTGAAGGAAGTTTCCAGTGTGAAATTTGTTGAGGCCGTTGATGTCGCTGTCCTGCTGGGTATTGACCCCCGCCGTTCGGATCAGATGGTCCGGGGCGCAACCGTCCTGCCTAACGGTACCGGCAAATCAGTACGTGTAGCGGTGTTTGCGCAGGGCGCAAACGCAGAGGCAGCTACGGCTGCGGGCGCGGACATCGTCGGCTTTGATGATCTGGCAGCAGAAATCAAACAAGGCCGGATGGACTTTGATGTGGTTATTGCCAGCCCGGACGCCATGCGCGTTGTGGGCCAACTGGGCCAGATCCTGGGTCCTCGCGGCTTGATGCCAAACCCCAAGGTGGGTACGGTTGCCGTCGATGTGGCGGGTGCCGTGCGCAATGCCAAGGCTGGTCAGGTTCGCTACCGCACCGAGAAAGGCGGGATTATTCACTGCACGATCGGCAAGGTGGATTTCACCCCTGACGCACTGATCGGTAACTTGAATGCATTGCTGGCTGACCTGAACAAGGCTAAGCCTGCCGCATCCAAGGGTATCTATATGCAGCGCGTCAGCGTTTCGAGCACGATGGGCCCCGGCCTTGTGCTGGATATGAGCACGCTCTCTGCTTAATGAAGAAATTGGTCCGCCTTCGGGCGGGCAAGAGACTTTGGACTGCCGGTTCCTGCGCTCTGCGTCAAGGGCCGGTGGCGTCAAAGACCGTCGGCGTCAGACTTGATCTGACTTAAAACGCCAGCCGACGCAGACGGATCCAGTCCGCTAGAAATTAGTCAGACTGACCGTACATCCGGGTAACTCTTCGGAGTTGCATTTGGTAATGGGGTTTCTACCCCTTTTGCAACCGTTAGGAATGACACGTGGCTCTAACAATTGATCAAAAACAGTTGATTGTTGCTGAAGTGACCGAGGTTGCCGGCAAGGCATTGTCGGCAATTGGCGCGGAGTACAGTGGTTTGACGGTCGCGCAGATGACTGCGATGCGTGTGAAAGCACGTGATGGTGGTGTGTATCTGCGGGTCATCAAAAATACACTGGCCCGCCGCGCGCTGGCCGAAACCAGCTTCGCCTGCATGTCCGAGGCCCTCACCGGCCCATTGGTTCTGGCGTTCTCGATGGATGATCCGGGCGCAGCCGCACGGCTGATGCGCGATTTTGCCAAAGATTTCGCCAAGCTGGACATCAAAGTGATTGCGCTGGGCGGTCAACTCGTTCCTGTTTCCGATATTGCACGTGTAGCAAGCCTGCCGACCCGTGAAGAGGCCTTGTCGCAACTTCTCGCCGTCCTCCAGGCTCCGATCGTCAAACTCGCTCGCACCTTCAATGAAGTGCCGGGCAAGTTGGTTCGGACTGTCGCTGCCGTACGTGATCAGAAGCAAGCAGCTTAAACTTTCTTTATTACCTTTTTCAGGATTTAAAAATGGCTATTTCAAAAGACGATATTCTCGAAACTATCTCCAACATGTCTGTGATGGAAGTGGTTGACCTGATCTCCGCGATGGAAGAAAAATTCGGCGTTTCCGCCGCTGCTGCGGTTTCTGTTGCTGCCGGTCCGGCTGCTGCAGCTGCCCCTGCTGCCGAAGAAAAGACCGAGTTCGATGTTGTAATGACGTCTTTCGGCGCCAACAAGGTTACGGTCATCAAGGCCGTTCGCGAACTCACCGGTCTGGGCTTGAAAGAAGCCAAAGATCTGGTTGAAAGCGCGCCCGCTACCATCAAGGAAGGTGCAAATCAGGCCGATGCGGACACCATGAAGAAGAAACTGGAAGAAGCAGGCGCTGCGGTCGAGATCAAGTGATTTTGACCAAGCGTTGAGCTTGAGTTGGATTGGCTGGCAGCGAAGGCTGCTGGCCTTTCTTTGTTGGTTTTTTCTCAAGTGTGCATTGCTGAATAAGCACTTGAGAAAAGACCATGGGGCGGTCTTTCGAGATTGCCCGAATATTCCCCCGCTGCGCGTTCATGGGCGCAGCGCAATTCAGTTTGTTCCGACGAGGAAGGCAGATGAGCTATTCATTCACTGAAAAGAAGCGAATCCGCAAGGAATTCGGCAACCGAGCCGACATCCTACCGGTACCGTACCTGCTGGCAACACAGGTTGAGTCATACAAGTCGTTTTTGCAAGATGGCGTGCCCGCGAAAGCTCGGGCGAACGCCGGATTGCATGCGGCATTGAATTCTGTCTTCCCGATTCGAAGTCATTCCGGGAACGCAGAAATCGCGTATGTGGATTACCACTTCGGTGAGCCGGCTTTTGATGTTCGCGAATGCCAGATTCGCGGCTTGAGCTACGGCGCCCCCCTGCGGGTCAAACTGCGTTTGGTGATTTATGATCGCGAAGCCCCGGCCGGCTCCAAGGTGGTCAAGGATATTCGCGAGCAGGATGTCTATCTGGGTGAAATCCCCCTGATGACGGAAAGCGGCACCTTCGTGATCAACGGCACTGAGCGCGTCATCGTGTCTCAGCTGCATCGTTCACCTGGCGTGTTCTTCGATCATGACAAGGGCAAAACCTCCAGCTCCAAGAAGATTCTTTTCTCTGCGCGGATTATTCCCTATCGCGGTTCGTGGTTGGATTTCGAATTCGATCAGAAAGATATTCTGTATGCGCGAATTGACCGTCGTCGGAAAATCCCGGCCTCGATTATTTTGCGCGCACTGGGATACACCAGTGACAACATGCTCGATCTTTTCTTCGAACACGATGAGTTTCGTGTGGACGAATCGGGTGGTTTGGCGCTGACCCTGGTCGCCGATCGCCTGAAAGGCACCGATGCGTCTTTCGATATCGACATCAATGGTGAAAACCTGATCAAGATGGGCAAGCGGATTACCGCCCGTCATGTCCGCGAATTGATCGCGGCAGATGTCAAATCCCTGCCGGTTCCGATTGAGTTTATTCAGGGCCGGGTACTCGCCAAGGATGTGGTTGATACCAACACCGGCGAACTGCTTGCCCGTGCAAACGATGAGTTGACCACCGAGCTCATCGTGGCTTTTGCCAAGGCCGGCGTGACCGCGTTCAAGACGCTGTACTTCAATGACGTTGATCGCGGTCCGTTCATGTCGCTGACCCTGCGCGCAGATCCTTCCTCCACACCGCTCGAGGCGATGGTCGAAATCTACAAAATGATGCGTCCGGGCGAGCCGCCAACGAAAGATGCCGCTGAAGCATTGTTCTACGGTCTCTTCTTTACCGAAGACCGGTATGACCTCTCTGATGTTGGCCGGATGAAATTCAACCGCCGTATTGAGCGTGGTAGCGATGTGGGTAGTGGCGTTCTGTATGACGCCAAATACTTCGCTACCCTGGCTGCAGGTGGAAATGAAATCGCCCAGACCCTGCTCAAGGAGCAAGGTGACGTTTCCGATATTCTCGATGTCATGATGACGCTGATCGATATTCGCAACGGCAACGGCAAGACGGACGATATCGACCATTTGGGTAACCGTCGCATTCGTTCTGTCGGTGAGATGACTGAAAACGTCTTCCGTATTGGTCTCGTTCGGGTTGAGCGTGCGGTTAAGGAGCGTCTGACTCAGGCAGAATCCGAAGGTCTTGCGCCTCAGGATCTGATCAACGCCAAGCCGGTGGCTGCTGCGATCAAGGAATTTTTCGGCTCCAGCCAACTTTCCCAGTTTATGGATCAGAACAACCCGCTGTCCGAAATCACGCACAAGCGTCGTATTTCCGCCTTGGGCCCAGGCGGCCTGACGCGAGAACGTGCCGGTTTCGAGGTGCGTGACGTGCATACGACGCACTATGGCCGTGTCTGCCCGATCGAGACGCCGGAAGGTCCGAACATCGGGTTGATCAACTCGTTGGCTACCTATGCGCGCACCAATAGCTACGGCTTCCTGGAGACGCCATACCGCAAGGTGACCGACGGTGTTGTGTCAATGGATATCGACTGGTTGTCGGCCTACGAAGAAGAGCGTTTTACCATTGCCCAGGCGAACGCGCCGCTGAATGAGCAGGGTGTGTTGCAGGGGGATCTCATCTCCGTGCGGCGTGCCGGTGAGTTCATGCTCTCGAATCCGTCTGAAATCCAGTATATGGATGTATCACCGAAGCAGATCGTATCGATTGCGGCGTCGATCATTCCCTTCCTGGAACACGATGATGCCAACCGAGCACTCATGGGCTCCAACATGCAGCGTCAGGCTGTGCCGACCCTGCGTGCGGACAAGCCGCTGGTCGGTACCGGGATGGAGCGTGTGGTTGCCACCGATTCCGGTTCTTGTGTTGTGGCACGTCGCGGCGGTGTCGTGGATCGTGTTGATGCATCGCGTGTTGTGGTGCGGGTCAATGCCGAAGAAGCCAGTCAGGGCGACGTCGGTGTGGACATCTATAACCTCACGAAATACACCCGTTCGAACCAGAACACGTGTATCAACCAGACACCGCTGGTCAAGGCCGGCGATGTGATCGCGAAGGGCGATGTCGTGGCCGATGGTCCCTCCGTGGATATGGGCGAACTGGCATTGGGTCAGAATATTTTCTGTGCCTTCATGCCGTGGAACGGATACAACTTCGAGGATTCGATCCTGTTGTCCGAAAATGTCGTGCGTGAAGACCGCCTGACCACGATTCACATTGAAGAACTCAATTGTGTGGCGCGTGACACCAAACTGGGCGCCGAGGAAATCACTTCGGATATCCCCAACGTCGCGGAAAGCCTGCTGAACAAGCTGGATCTGGCCGGTGTTGTTCACGTTGGCGCCGAGGTTCGTCCCGGCGATATCCTGGTCGGCAAGGTGACCCCGAAGGGTGAAACCCAACTGACACCGGAGGAAAAACTTCTACGTGCCATCTTTGGTGAGAAAGCCTCCGATGTGAAGGATACCTCTCTGCGCGTTCCGCCAGGGATGGAAGGCACTGTCATTGATGTGCGGGTATTTACGCGCGACGGCATCGAGAAAGACAGCCGTGCACGCGCCATCGAAGAAGCCGATCTGGAAGCAGTCCGCAAGGATCTCAAGGATCGGATGCGGATCATCGAAGATGACATCTTTGCACGGGTGAAGACACTTCTGGTCGGCCAGGTGGCAGCCGGCGGTCCGGGGGTCAAGGCAGGCAGCAAGATCACGGCAGCTCAGCTGGAAAAGATGGAGCCCGCGAAGTGGCTCGAGATTCGTGTGGACGGCGAAAGCGTCGCCCAGGCGATGGAAGAGTACATTGCTCAGCTAGCCCAGGCGCATGCCGACATCGACAAGCGTTTCGAAGACAAGAAGAAGAAAATCCAGCAGGGTGATGACCTCGCGCCGGGTGTTCTCAAGATGGTCAAGGTGTATGTGGCGGTCAAGCGTCGCATTCAGCCGGGCGACAAGCTCGCCGGTCGTCACGGGAACAAGGGTGTGGTCTCCATGATCGTGCCTGAGGAAGACATGCCCTACATGGAGAACGGTCAGCCGGTCGACATCTGTCTGAACCCGCTGGGCGTACCGTCGCGCATGAACATCGGCCAGATTCTGGAAACCCACCTGGGCTTTGCGGCTCGTGGTCTGGGTTTGAAGATCGAGCAGATGTTGAAGCTTGAACGCGCCAAGGCGCTCATCGAGTTGCGCGCCTTCCTGGACAAGGTGTACAACCACAAGGGCACAACGCGCGTCGATCTGGATTCGCTCACCGATGATGAGATGATCGAACTGGGTCGCAACCTGAGAAAGGGCGTGCCGATGGCAACGCCGGTATTCGATGGTGCGGCTGAGGAAGAGATCAAGCAGATGCTCGAACTGGCCGGATTGCCGACATCGGGTCAGGTGCAACTCTATGACGGCCGTACAGGCGAGGCCTTCGAGCGCACCACGACCGTGGGTTATATGTACATGCTCAAGCTCAACCACCTGGTGGACGACAAGATGCACGCCCGTTCAACCGGCCCGTATTCACTGGTTACCCAGCAACCACTGGGCGGCAAGGCCCAGTTTGGTGGTCAGCGATTCGGGGAGATGGAGGTCTGGGCACTGGAAGCGTATGGCGCGGCCTACACGCTTCAGGAGATGCTCACCGTCAAGTCGGACGATGTGAATGGTCGGAACAAGATGTACAAGAACATCGTCGACGGCGATCTCAAGATGGATGCGGGCATGCCCGAGTCCTTCAACGTGCTCCTCAAGGAAATCCGTTCGCTCGCTATCAATATCGAGTTGGAGCAGGGCAAAGAATAATCACCGGCCGGGGATATCCCCCGGCGATCGTGTGTCCGTATTTTAAGGCAGGTAGTGCTTAATGAAAGAATTGCTCAATCTGATGAATCGTGAAGTGACTGATGATGACTTCGATGGAATTCGAATCTCATTGTCATCACCGGAAATGATCCGTTCATGGTCTTATGGTGAAGTCAAAAAACCAGAAACCATCAATTACCGGACGTTCAAGCCGGAACGCGATGGCCTGTTCTGCGCCAAGATCTTCGGCCCAGTCCGGGATTACGAATGCTTGTGCGGCAAATACAAACGCCTGAAGCATCGCGGTGTCGTCTGCGAAAAATGCGGCGTCGAAGTGACGCTGTCCAAGGTTCGCCGCGAGCGGATGGGTCATATCGAACTGGCCTGCCCGGTGGCGCATATCTGGTATCTGAAGTCGCTTCCATCCCGGATCGGCCTGCTGCTGGACATGACCCTGCGCGATATCGAACGTGTCCTGTATTTCGAGGCGTTCATCATTACCGATCCGGGCATGACCCCTTTGAACAAGGGCGATCTGCTGACGGATGAGATGTTCATCGATGCGTTGGAGCAGTATGGCGACGAATTCGAAGCGGATATGGGCGCCGAGGCGATCCAGAAGCTGCTGAAGGATATCGATCTGGATCAGCATATTGTGGGCCTTCGCGATGAACTCGCTCAAACCGGCTCCGAAACCAAGATCAAACGCTTTTCCAAGCGGCTCAAACTGCTGGAGGCCTTCAAGGAGTCCGGTAACCGTCCCGAGTGGATGGTACTGACCCAGCTGCCCGTGTTGCCGCCAGATCTTCGTCCGTTGGTTCCGCTGGATGGCGGTCGTTTTGCGACCTCCGATCTGAACGATCTGTATCGTCGCGTGATCAACCGGAATAACCGCTTGAAGCGCCTGCTGGAAATCAATGCGCCGGATATCATCCTGCGCAACGAAAAGCGGATGCTGCAGGAATCGGTTGATTCGCTGCTCGACAATGGTCGTCGCGGTCGTGCCGTTACCGGTACTAACAAGCGTCCTCTGAAATCGCTTGCCGACATGATTAAGGGCAAGCAGGGTCGCTTCCGGCAGAACCTGCTGGGCAAGCGCGTCGATTACTCCGGTCGTTCCGTGATCGTGGTTGGTCCTGCGTTGCGTCTGCATCAGTGTGGTCTGCCTAAGAAAATGGCACTGGAACTGTTCAAGCCGTTTATCTTCGGCAAGCTCCATCGTCGCGGCCTGGCCACCACGATCAAGGCGGCCAAGAAGCTGGTTGAGCGTGAAGGTCCGGAGGTTTGGGATGTGCTCGAAGAGGTCATCCGTGAGCATCCGGTTCTGCTGAACCGTGCGCCGACCCTGCACCGTCTCGGTATTCAGGCATTCGAGCCGATCCTGATCGAAGGTAAGGCCATTCAGCTGCACCCGCTGGTCTGCTCGGCCTACAACGCCGACTTTGACGGCGACCAAATGGCTGTCCACGTTCCCTTGTCGCTGGAAGCCCAGGCAGAATGCCGTGCGCTGATGATGTCCACGAATAACGTCCTGTCGCCGGCGAACGGTGATCCGGTCATCGTGCCGTCTCAGGATATCGTTCTGGGTATTTATTACATGTCCCGTTCGAAAATCAATGGACGCGGCGAAGGTATGGTGTTCGCGGACCTCGACGAAGTTCAGCGTGCCTATGACAACCATCAGGTCGAACTCGGCGCACTGATTAAAGTGCGTGTGAACGACTGGATTCGTTTCGACGACGGTACGGCTGAAGCCAAGCGTCACATCGTTGACACCACTGTTGGTCGGGCCTTGCTGTATCGCACCCTGCCACTTGGCGTCCCTTTTGAGCAGATCAACAAGGACATGGGCAAGAAGGCCATCTCTGCCTTGTTGAACTACATCTATCGCAAGCTGGGCCTGAAGGATACCGTGCTGTTCGCGGATCAGATGATGTACACCGGGTTCCGCTATGCGACGCGCTCGGGTATTTCGATCTGTTCGGACGATATGTTGGTCCCGCCTTCCAAGCCGGCGGAATTGGCAAAAGCCGAGTCCGAGGTGAAGGAAATCCAGAATCAATACGCCCAAGGTCTCGTGACCGAGAAAGAACGCTACAACAAAGTGGTTGATATCTGGTCGCGCGCCAACGATCAAATCTCCCGCGCGATGATGGAGCAGTTGGGCAGCGAGGAGGTCGTCAATCGCGAAGGCGAAACCGTCAAGCAGAGTTCGTTCAATGCGATCTTCATGATGGCCGATTCCGGTGCACGGGGTTCCGCAGCGCAGATTCGCCAGCTGGCCGGTATGCGTGGTCTGATGTCGAAGCCTGATGGCTCGATCATCGAAACCCCCATTACTGCCAACTTCCGCGAAGGTTTGAATGTACTGCAGTACTTCATCTCCACACACGGTGCGCGTAAAGGTTTGGCCGATACTGCACTGAAGACAGCGAACTCGGGTTATCTGACCCGTCGTCTGGTGGACGTTGCTCAGGATCTCGTGATCACGATGGACGATTGCGGTACAAACGCACCGGGCATCAAGGTCACGGCCGTTATCGAAGGCGGCGATGTCGTACAAGGGATCGGCGCCCGGATTCTGGGCCGCACCACGTCGCAGGATGTGCTGACGCCAGGTTCGGATGAGGTACTGATTCCATCCGGCACGTTGATCAACGAATTCATGGTCGCCCGAATTGAAGATTCCGGCGTCGATGAAGTCTGGGTGCGCACCACGATTGCCTGCGAAGCGCGTCACGGAATTTGTGCCAAGTGCTACGGTCGCGATCTGGCGCGCGGCAACCTGGTGAATATCGGGGAGTCGATAGGCGTGATGGCGGCTCAATCGATTGGTGAGCCGGGCACACAGTTGACGATGCGTACCTTCCACATCGGTGGTGCCGCCTCCCGTTCCGCCGCCGCGAGCTCGGTACAGAACAAGCAGCCTGGTACCGTGCGGCTGCATAATCTCAAGACGGTCATCAACCGTGACAACGATCTTGTGGCGGTTACCCGTTCGGGTGAACTCGGCATGGTCGATGATCAGGGGCGTGAACGTGAGCGCTACAAAGTTCCCTACGGCGCGGTTATTCGCGTGAAAGAAGGCGAAAAGATTGCCCAAGGCACGACGCTTGCCACCTGGGATCCGCACACCCATCCGGTGGTGAGCGAGATGAAGGGCCAGGCTAGATTCTCCGATTT
This sequence comes from Halothiobacillus sp., assembly GCA_035531235.1. GTDB lineage: Bacteria > Pseudomonadota > Gammaproteobacteria > Halothiobacillales > Halothiobacillaceae > Halothiobacillus. The sequence goes on from DATKTJ010000124.1 coordinate 11,231, forward strand.
CGCCGACGGGTTGTCCGTCAAGTCGGAGACGGATGAAATCACCGGTCTCTCATTCCGGGTGATCATCGATCCGAAACATCGGAGCAGTTCGGCAGCGAAAGATCTTCGCCCGGCCATCGCGTTGGTAGATGAATCCGGTGAACCGATCTGTCTGGTGGGTACCGAAATCCCTGCCTTCTATGTGTTGCCGGCTGAGGCACTTATCGGCATTGAGGATGGTGCGACAGTTCAGGTGGGTGACGTGATTGCACGTATTCCCCAGGAGTCGTCCAAGACCCGTGATATTACCGGTGGTCTGCCGCGCGTGGCGGATTTGTTCGAAGCACGGAAACCCAAGGAGCCAGCCATTCTGGCCGAGTACACGGGTACGATTAGCTTCGGCAAGGAGACCAAGGGCAAGCAGCGTCTGGTGATTACCGACGAGCATGGTGAGGCACACGAGGAGCTCATTGCGAAATATCGCGTGATCAACGTGTTCGAGGGTGAGCACGTGGCTCGAGGCGAAGTCATCGCTGATGGCGAGTTGACCCCGCACGATATTCTGCGTCTGCGTGGGGTGCCGGATCTGGCCGCCTACATCATCAAGGAAATCCAGGATGTGTATCGGCTGCAGGGTGTAATCATCAACGACAAGCACATCGAAGTGATTGTGCGTCAGATGCTCCGCAAGGTGGAAATCACTGTACCCGGTGACTCGGGCTACCTGCGGGGCGATCAGGTCGACAAGGCGCGTCTGCTTGAGGAAAACCGTTTGCTGGAACAGGCCGGTAAGTTTGCCGCGAAGTTCGAGCCAATGCTGTTGGGTATTACCAAGGCATCGTTGGTCACCGAGTCCTTTATTTCTGCAGCATCGTTCCAGGAGACCACGCGCGTTCTTACCGATGCCTCTACCCGAGGTGCTCGCGACGAGCTGCGTGGCTTGAAAGAAAACGTCATTGTGGGGCGTTTGATCCCTGCAGGAACGGGCCTGGCTCATCACCAGGAGCGCCGTCGTCGTCGAAATACCACACTCGAATCGGCGAATGCGTTGTTTATGGACGCCGAGTCGCAAGACGCCGGTGTCGACGAAGGAGAAAGCGTAGCGTGATCGTTATCTGTTTGGATTGACAGATTACCGGACACTGCTTAGAATCACTGCCCTTTGCGACGGGTCCTGCCCGTCGCGCTAGTTTTTGGTCGGAGAAGACATAACCATGGCTACTGTTAATCAGCTCGTGCGCAAGCCGCGCAAGCGACTGGTCGAAAAGACCAAAGTACCTGCACTCGAAGGCTGCCCGCAGCGTCGTGGTGTATGTACCCGTGTGTATACCACCACCCCCAAAAAGCCGAACTCGGCTTTGCGTAAAGTGGCGCGTGTGCGCTTGACATCCGGTTTCGAAGTGACCGGATACATTGGTGGTGAAGGCCACAACCTGCAGGAACACTCCGTGGTCCTGATTCGTGGTGGTCGTGTAAAGGATTTACCCGGTGTGCGTTATCACGTCGTCCGCGGCAGCCTGGATACCCAGGGTGTCGATAAGCGCCGTCAGGGTCGTTCGAAATATGGCGCTAAGCGTCCTAAAGCTAAATAACGGTTGGAATTGTAATGCCTAGAAGAAGAGAAGTACCGAAGCGCGAAATCTTGCCTGATCCGAAATATGGCAATGTCACCGTCGCTAAATTCATCAACATGATCATGTTGAGCGGGAAGAAGTCTGTCGCCGAATCAATTTTGTACGGCGCGATGACTATCGCTGAAGAAAAAGGCAAGGGTCACCCAGTCGAGCTCGTTGAGCGTGCTTTGGAAAATGTTGCGCCTTCGGTTGAGGTTAAGTCTCGCCGTGTGGGTGGTGCCAACTACCAGGTTCCGGTTGAAGTCCGTGCGGTTCGTCGTTCATCACTGGCCATGCGCTGGTTGATCGATGCGGCCCGTAAGCGTGGCGAAAAAACGATGGCCGCCAAATTGGCTGGCGAACTGATGGATGCGGCGGAAAGCCGCGGCTCAGCCGTTAAGAAACGTGAAGACACACACCGTATGGCCGAAGCTAACAAAGCATTCGCCCATTTCCGCTGGTAATTTAAGAGGTAAACCCTGTGGCCAGAACGACTCCGCTCGAGCGTTACCGCAATTTCGGCATTATGGCGCATATTGACGCCGGCAAGACGACGACTACTGAACGCATCCTGTTTTATACCGGTGTTTCGCACAAAATTGGTGAGGTGCATGATGGCGCCGCCACGATGGACTGGATGGAGCAGGAGCAGGAACGTGGGATCACGATTACCTCGGCTGCCACCACAGCTTTCTGGGGCGGGATGGACAAGCAGTTTGAGCCGCACCGGTTCAACATCATTGATACCCCCGGTCACGTGGATTTCACGATTGAAGTAGAGCGTTCCTTGCGCGTGCTTGATGGCGCGGTGTTCGTTTTGTGCGCTGTGGGCGGCGTTCAGCCACAGTCTGAAACCGTATGGCGTCAGGCCAACAAATACAGTGTTCCACGGCTGGCATTCGTCAACAAGATGGATCGTCAGGGTGCGGACTTCTACCGTGTCATGGCGCAGTTGAAAAAGCGTCTGGGTGCCAATCCGGTCCCTGTCGTTCTGCCCATTGGTGCGGAAGAGGGCTTCGAGGGCGTGATCGATCTGCTGCGTATGAAGGCGATCTACTGGAACACGGAAGACATGGGTATGACCTATGACGAACGGGAAATTCCAGCGGAGCTGCGTGAGAATGCGGCGACTTATCGCGAGCAGATGATGGAAGCCGCGGCCGAGGCCAGCGAAGAGGTAATGGAGAAATACCTGGAGACGGGTGCGCTCACCGATGCGGAGATTGTAGAAGGTCTGCGCTTGCGAACCCTTCGCAATGAAATCATTCCGGCGCTTTGTGGCACCGCCTTCAAGAACAAGGGCGTCCAGAAAATGCTGGATGCGGTGATTGACTTCCTTCCCTCACCGAAAGAAGTTCCGGATATCAAGGGGGAGCTGCCGGATGGCACCGCCTCTGTGCGGAAAACCGGCGACGACCAGCCGTTCTCTGCGCTGGCCTTCAAGATCATGACGGATCCATTTGTCGGCTCATTGACTTTCTTCCGGGTTTACTCTGGTGTCGTGAATGCGGGTGATGGGGTATTGAACTCCACTAAAGATCACAAAGAGCGCATGGGCCGGATTCTCCAGATGCATGCCAACTCACGTGAAGAGATCAAGGAGGTCTGCGCGGGCGATATCGCCGCAGCCGTTGGCCTGAAGAACGTGATTACCGGTGATACGCTTTGCGACCCGAGTAACCCGATTGTTCTTGAGCGCATGATCTTCCCTGAGCCAGTGATTTCTGTTGCCGTTGAACCCAAGACCAAGGGCGACCAAGAGAAAATGGGCATGGCGCTGGGTCGTCTTGCACAGGAAGATCCCTCGTTCCGCGTGTTTACTGACGAAGAGTCAGGTCAAACCATTATCGCCGGTATGGGCGAGCTCCACCTCGAGATTCTGGTGGATCGGATGCGTCGCGAGTTCAAGGTTGAGGCCAATATTGGCAAGCCGCAGGTGGCTTACCGTGAAACCATTCGTGGAACGGTTGAGCAGGATGGCAAGTTCGTCCGTCAGTCTGGTGGTCGCGGTCAGTACGGTCACGTCAAGATCCGTATTGAGCCACTGCCAGAAGGCGGTGGGTATGAGTTCGTCAACGGAATCGTTGGTGGTGTCGTTCCGCGTGAATACATCCCTGCGGTTGACAAGGGCATCCAGGAGCAGATCAAGAATGGTGTGATCGCCGGCTTCCCGGTTCTGGATGTCAAGGTCACGCTGTTTGATGGTTCCTACCATGAAGTCGACTCGAACGAAATGGCGTTCAAAATCGCTGGCAGCATGGCCTTCAAAGAGGGTGCCGTCAAAGCGAAGCCCGTGCTGCTTGAGCCTATGATGAAGGTTGAGGTGGAGACACCTGAAGACTACATGGGCGATGTGATCGGTGACTTGAATCGCCGTCGCGGCTTGATCCAGGGTATGGATGACACCACCAGTGGTAGCAAACAGATCAGAGCGGAAGTGCCGCTGTCCGAGATGTTTGGCTATGCCACGGATTTGCGCTCTGCGACTCAGGGTCGGGCAACCTACTCGATGGAATTCGCGCGTTACGCTGAAGCACCGAAAAACGTTGCTGAAGCAGTGATCAAGGGCTTGAACGCCTAATTCGGTTTAGTTGATTCTTTACATATTTTTGAGGTTTGTATCATGGCAAAAGAGAAGTTCGAACGTAATAAGCCCCATGTAAACGTAGGCACAATTGGCCACGTGGATCACGGCAAGACGACCCTGACAGCAGCGATCACCAAGGTTATGGCCGGTATTCACGGCGGCGCGACCATGGCGTTTGACCAGATTGACAAGGCCCCGGAAGAG
>DATKTJ010000125.1:0-5909 GCA_035531235.1 Halothiobacillus sp.
GAAAATCCTGATCTTCGACGAATCCACCAGCAACCTCGACCCGCACACCGCAGAACACTTCGCCCGCACCATCAACCAGCTCAAAGGCAAAGTGACCATGCTGTTCATCACCCACGCCCTGCCCAAAAGCCTGCAAGTGGACAAGACGGTGAGGATAGGCGAGAAATTGTCCGTCCTAAGTGGGGACAAAGATAAAAACGAACATTCGGAAAAATAGGTAACCACCCATGAAAATTCGCTTCGCCACTCTCGACGATATCCCGGCCTTTGTGGAAATGGCCCGTACTTTTCATTCCCTGACCCGGTTCAGGGAATATGACTACAACCCGGAACGGGTGGCAGCCAACCTTGGCGCCGTCATCGAAAATCCGCGCGGAACGCACTGCTTCTTCGTCGCCGAGGATTCGGATGGCAAGCCAGTCGGCGGCCTAATCGGTTGTGTGGAAAGCCATTTCTTTTCAGACAGGCTGGTGGCAAGCCTGATCCATTACGATGTTCTTCCGGAAAAACGCATGGGCGGCGCTGCACTTAAACTGCTCACCGCCTTCAAGAAATGGGCCGAGAACCGGGGGGCGTTCGAGATTTCTGCCGGGGTAAACAGCGGAACGGATCTCGACAGAATGGACAGCTTTCTTCGCAAGCTCGGTTTCAAGCTCACCGGCGGTAATTACTCGCTGTTGATGAATCCAGGGACTCAATCTACCCAATAACACAAGTTTTTTATCAACCAAGAAAGGAAGAAGCATGAAAGGAAGAAGTATGAAAAGAAGTGTACACATTGTTGCCATGCTCGGCCTCGTGGCCGGAGCCAACGCTGGCATGGCCCAGGCAGCCGATACCGGTTTCTACGGCTACCTCTCGGCCGGCCAGAGCAAGAGCGACCGCAAGGCCGAGAGCGACCAGGCGCTGGCTGGTGCAGGCGCGACTGCGTTCACGTCGAGCTTCGACGATACCGATACGGGATACAAACTTCAGGCCGGCTATCAGATCAACAAGAACCTTGCCGTTGAAGGCGGCTATGCAGATCTCGGCAAGTTTGCTTACAGCTCGAACATCACGGCTCCCACGGCAACCAGTGGCGTGATCACCCTCAAAGTGGATGGCTGGAATATCGGCGTTGTAGGCCGTTTGCCATTCAGCGACACCGTGACCGGGTTCGCCAAGCTCGGCGCCTTCGCATACAACGCGGATTATGCGTGTACGCGCACGGGTACGGCGTGCGTGACACCTACCCGTACGGCCAGCGGCACCAGCACCAACTATGGCGTCGGTGTGGATTTCAACTTCGCCAGCAACTGGTTTGCCCGTGCGGAATATGAAGTCTACACCCGCGTGGGCGACCCAATGAACGCAAACGGTTCAACTGGCACCTCCCGTGCCGATGTGAATATGGCAAGCGTGGGCATCGGTTACAAATTCTAAGCAGCGCCATGGAACGAGGCCGAAAATCTTCATACGATCGGCCTCGCTTTCCGGCTTGATTAAATGGGTGGAGTCAATTTTCGATAACCCGCCGATTCTTGCGGTATATCGATAAGTGATTCATTGAGAAAAATAGGTCACGGGAAACGCGATTCGTATTAGTGAGATATCCCATCACATGTGTGCATGAACGTAAATGACTCCATCATTGTTTATTGCCATGTACGGGCATGATGCTGCAATGCAAGACGGTATCTGGCCTTGGATGCGTGACCCAGGAATGCAGGGACAGCAGCTGGGTCATGGCCATTTCAGTGACAAAATCTGTGCGGGGGCGGGGACCAGGCGCACGCAGAAGCGACTGGGGAGACCGGCAGGCAAATTGAATCAACCCGTCGATACAGAAACGCAAACCGATTTCGGATTCTGAACAGGAGAGGACGAATATGGTGTTCAAGAGGAAAAACAAAGCGAAGCTAACCCCTTTGATTGTACTCGTCTCAGCCTTTCCGCGTGCTTTTGCGGTGTCCGACAGGGGTGACGTGGGCATGGCAAGCGGTGATTGCCATGCCGCTTTCAACGCACTGAAAGCCTGTGCCGAAAAGGCGGGGCAGGGGTGCAAGCTCTACGCCCAAGACGACCAGATCGTCTTCGGCACGGCTGATCCGAAGCTGGCAGAAGAGCATCAGCGCATGGCGGTCTTGGTTGAGAAAGTGTTGCTGAAATGGGCGCTGAAGACTAGCCAGGCAGTGCAGGCGGGGAACTAGGGGGCAACGGATCTTGATGGAAAGTAAACGGATTTTGGGTTTTGAGGGAGGATTGCTGATGGCGCGGGGATTGAAAAATAAGTCGATGCTGACCACTTTGATTTTTAATTGTTCTTTTGTTCGCGCCTGTGGCATTTTTCTGGCCCTTTGCTGTGCCGCACAGGCTTGGGCGGTTCCTGATGACATTACCACCAGACCGAAGCAGTTGCCGTACATCCCTAATTACGTGGCGCCACAGTTGCCGCCCATCCCGGATTATGTAACCGCCTGGCCGAAGCAGGTGGCGGTGGAAAAGCCCGACCCGGTGCTGGGCGACAAACCGTACTGGGAGTTCTGGGTCTACAGTGAAGCCTTCGCCAAGCGTTTCAAGGGGTTCCCGCCCGAAGGAGCCGATCCCGAACTCAAGGGCGGGATCCATGCGATGGTTGCCAGGATATTCAAGAGTAACCGTTGGAGCGGCGTGAACCCGAACTACCCGGAGCAATACGCATATGAAATGGACGTTTACTTCGACAGTTCGATTAAGCTCCCGCTTTCGGAGAGACCCCGCAAGCCATCGGATGAGTATCCGCGAAGCGTACCCGTGAGTTATCTGCGGCTGGTGCCGTTCGACGCGCAGGATGAAAAGGCACTCCGTGTTTCGGAGCAGTCCCCGATGCACCTGAAAAATGCGCTACCTGCTATCTTTTCCGATCAACCGCTCGATGGGCGTTTTTCAAGCCTCGGTATGTGGGGGTATCACCCGAATCTGGTGCCGGGGTTGGCGACCATTTCCTTATCCACCTCCGTCCTTCTTGGTTCGATGGTCGCGCCGAAGGCCGAGAAAGGGATTATCTGGTTGTCGTTGCTCGGGGACAATCCATACGGTATTAAGGGCCCTCAGAGAAGAAGTTACACCCGTGATATCAAGCTTACTTTCGACCCCGGGCCGAACCCTGAACGGGCGGGGTATGTCCGTATGCCGGAAGCACTCTACAGGGCGATGTTGCCGAAAGAGGCGCTGATTAAGGTGTTGAACTGGTGTATTGGCGAGGAGTTTGCTCATTCAACCAGAAGCGGCAAACACGTATCCAAAGAGGTTTGGGATGGGATAGCCCGCAGGTGTCGGGATGCAGAGGAAGGCAAGGTTTATACCACCATTCCCGGTAAAGAAGGAATGCAGTTGCAGGATACCGGCTTCTAAATATTCATAAAATCTGAAGGGGAATTACGACAATGGCTACGATCACTCCGATGCAGAACCTGACTTATGGACTCTTGAGTAACGCGGCTTACAAGAACGGCGCCGTGCCGCCGGGGTGGAGCATCGTCGATACGAGCGCTCAGAGCATGGGGCCATCGGATAAAGGCTTTGCAGCAGTCACCTTCAAGAATCAAAGCACGGGCGAAATCGTTATTGCCTACCGCGGGACGGACGAGTTCGGGGATGCCTCCAACAACTTTGTCCAACTGGCGCTGCAAAACGATGTGCCTGGGCAATTAATTGAAGCCCAAGCATACCTTGAACTGACCCAGAGAAAATTTGGGGTCACTCCCGTAGTTGTCGGCCACAGCCTGGGCGGTGCTTTGGCGCAACTCGTTTCGGCGTTTGATGCGACAGTCAGCGCCTTCACCTACAACGCGCCTGGCGTCTATGAGATTTATAAGGCGAAACTGAATGCATTGACTAATGGCACAAGTGAGCCAGCCGCTGCCGAAAGCTTTACCCGTATCAACAACACCAATATGAGCCTTGATGTTGTCAGCGATGTGGGCAAGCAAATGGGCTCCATGATAAATTATCCCCCCTCTAGCCTGGAGGGGTTGACGTTCTTTGGCGCGCTCATGGCGTCCTTTGCTAACCCCACCATAGGTGTGCTGATTTTTGGCAACTCGGCACTTGGCCAGCACTATATGGATCGAGTGCTGGAGGCCATCGCGACCCCCAAGCCCACCGACAGTATAAACGGGTATAACTTCAACAAGGATACGGGCAATTGGGAAAGGCCGAGTTGGGATGGATCGCCTCCCGTCCCGGTTGACGCTGAGACCGCAGCCAGCCTGAACGCGCAACTTGCACAAAATATCCAGTACAACGATCAGGTCAATCGAGAAGTGCGCCCGATGCTTTTACAGTACCGTGTCTGGGAGGATGTAACCCAGCAGTACACGGCGAACAATGGGCAGGTCTGGCTCGCCTTCGATCCTAATTGTGACCAGTATGCAGTTGTTCGAAACACAAAAGGTGAGCCTGTAGCCACGTATGAGGTTGTGGAAGAAAACGGGAAATTGCTACTAAAACCCGTTGATGGCGTGGGGCAGACGGTTAATCTCACGGATGGAATGGTGACCGGCACAGGAACCCTGTTCAACAACCTTACCAAGGAGATTAGCTCTCTTCTCGATCCCACCGACGCCCAAACCCTCACCAACGCCATCAACCAATACGGCGGCACCCTGATCGATGCCCTCAGCATCATCAAAGCCATCCAATCCGGCGATCCCCTGCCGATAGCAGTTTCTGGCCTGCGGCTGGCGAACGACATCAACAATCTCAATGGCACGGCCAATCTCAACCTGAGCGGCGTGTCCAACATCGCCAGCGGCATCCTCAGCATCATGAGCCTAGAACAAGCCCTCCGGCAGGGCGACGCTCTCGCGGCGGTTACCGCTGGTGCCCAGGCTCTTTCCTTCGGTGCCACCGCCTATGCCGAATTCGCCGCAGAAAGCGCGCTGACGGCCAGCATCGAAGAAGCTGCAGCAGCGCAGCTTGCCTACAACGAGGCACAGGCATTATCCACTAACATTGGTGAGGTGTTGCCTTATCTCAACCTCGTCAACGCCATCGCTCAAGGGGACGAAGTCGGTGTGGCTGTTGCTGCAATCTCGATCGCATACCCTCCGATCGGCATCGCCTACGCCATCTACAACATGATCTCCAGCCTCTTCGGCGACGACGATCCCCCGCCCGAGGCCTGGGGCAACGCCTGGGCCGGCTGGTCCGGGTTTTCTGCCGTGGTCAACTCCAACGGCGGCGACGGCGGGCAGGGCACGGCGGCGGAAACCTACAACGGGTTCATCTCCTATCTCAACCAACTGGCCGCCTACGAGCAGTCGGTCAACCCCGGCTCCGCTATCGGCATCGTCGCCAACCGCCTGCCTTCTTTAAGCTACCGCAACTACACCGGCTTCGGCATCACCGACATCGACGCCATTACCGGCGTCCAGCGCGACCCGTCCATTCGCTACGACCTCACCGGCCGCCCCTACAACGCCCCGCCGGGAAGCGACCAGGCGAGCCAATCCCTGTCTGAGCGCTTCATCCGCGTCGCCCTGGCCCGAGGCGCCGTCGCCCCCATGTGGGAAGTCCAGACCGCCGCCATCCAGACCCAATACGGCGACCCCCAGGCGGGCCTGACCGAGGAAGAACGCGCCGGGCGTAACGGCAAATTGGCCGCGCCGGTGACGGGCGGCACCCAGACCTTCCGGGCGGTGGCGCTCGACCTCAACGGCGACGGGGTACAGACCACCGGTACCAACAAAACCGTAGCTTTCGACGTGGACGATTCGGGTTTTCTGAAGAACACCGCTTGGCTCGATAACAACGACGGCTTTTTGTTCCTCGACCGCAACCTCAACGGCAGCATCGATTCGGGCAGGGAACTGTTCAGCAACAGCATCGTGGACTTGAGCGCGCGCGGCTTGGCCGGGATGCGCTGGGTGGACTCCAACTACGACGGC
>DATKTJ010000126.1:0-3740 GCA_035531235.1 Halothiobacillus sp.
CGCGTTGGGTTATGGCGTGATCGGCGCCTATGTTTTCGGCGCACAGTTCTCGCCACCGATTCGGGACTTCAACACGGCGTTCTATTACACGGTGACCACCATGTCGACCGTGGGCTATGGCGATATCATTCCGCATACGCCTGAAGCCCGCTGGTTTGCGGTGTCGCTGATTATCTTTGGTCTCGTGGTGTTCGCCACATCCCTGACCGCGCTGGTCGGTCCACTCATGAACCAGAACCTGCTCACCCTGCTTCAACCGAGAAAAAAACAGATGAACCGCAAGGAACACATCGTCGTCATCGGCGACACGCCGCTGGCCCGCAACACCATCAAGGCCATGACCGAACGTGGCCTGCATGTCACGGCGATCTGGATGGAGCGCCCCTCGGAGGGTTCGGAATCGCCGGTCGATCTGATCATCGGGGATGGTGCCGATACCGACATCCTGCGCAGAGCCGATGTCGGCACCGCCCGAGCCGTTCTGGCATTGGGTGAGGACGATTCGGACAATGCCTTTGTGGTGCTGGCTACCAAGGAAGTCAATGAACGGGTACAAACCGTCGTTTCCGTCAGCGATGCGCATAATCTGAGTCGGGTGCGCCGGGTTCATCCGGATGTGATTCTGGCGCTGCCCTTGCTGGGCAGTGAGTTGCTGGCCATGGCGCTCAGCGGCGAAAAAATCAATGCCGATGCCCTGGTGGCGCAGATCTTCAATGCCATGGATTTCCCCAGCGAACCGGGACCCTCGACCCCAAAACCAGACATGCCAGCACAGCCTCATCCTGACACGCCGCCGGCAGGCCCGTCAGCCTAGAGAATATCTAGGCGATAGGGTTTCGTCAGTGTCCCAGGCGGCGGCGGGCCTCGTCGTGCAGTGCCTGCGTCGCACTGGCGCAGACGGTCGTGGTGTCCAGGCCCACGGGCTGACCATCCAGGTCGGTAAAGACCCCGCCCGCTTCCTGCACGATGACCGACAAAGCGGCGATATCCAGCACGTTCACGTCGGACTCGATCACCAGATCAATCGCCCCGCGCGCCAACAGGTGATAGTGATAGAAATCACCATAGCCGCGGGTACGGTTGACCTCACGCACCATCCCGGCCAGCCCCGCCCAGCCGACGGGGTCGGACGCCAGCGTTTTCAGGTTGCCAACGGACAATGTGGCGGCCGAAATCGTGTCGATCCGGCTGACCAGCGCCTGCTTGTCCTCCCAGAAGGCACCGCAGCCCCGCTCGGCGTAGGCATATTCCCCAAAGACCGGGGCGCTGGAAACGCCGAGAATCAGTTCGTCGCCCTTCATCAGCGCAATCTGCGTAGAGAAGAACGGGTATTCGCGCACGAAGCTCTTGGTGCCGTCGATCGGATCGACGAGCCAGGTATATTCCGCATCGGGGCGCGTCTTGCCCGTCTCTTCGCCGTAGAAACCATGATCGGGGAACGCGGCAAGGATCACGGCCTTGATCGCCTCTTCGGTCTCGACATCGGCAATCGTCACCGGGGAGGCATCGGCCTTGATCGTGATATCGATGTTCTGCTGCCAGTATTTGCGCACCACGACTTCAGCGGCGCGTGCGGCGGCCAGGGCGGTTTCAAGAAAGGGGCTCTGCATGGGTTTTCCTTAAAAATCATGAATAACGAAAGTTGTGTGGCGACGAAGTCGTCTAAGACCCGTGCCATGACCACGGTGGCGATGGGATCACATTCTAAGCCCGCGCAGCCATTTGAGCACGTTGAGCAATGAACCGATCGCCTGCGCCACATAAGTCAGTGCCGCGGCACGCAGGATCTGCCGGGCCGGTTTGCGATCCGCCTTACCCAGCCAGCCCCCCTGCTCCAGCATGGGTAAGGCACGCTTGAAGCTGGCATCCATCTCGATCGGTAAATTGGAAATCTGCGCCAGCAAGGGCACCGCCATCGTGAGCGCGCCCACCACCAACATGACCAAGGCAGGCATCGGTTGCTTCTCCAGCACGGTCACCACGGGAATTGCGACCAGCAACCATCCGGCCACTCGCTGTGCCCAGGCACTGCGCTCAACCATTTCCTGCCGTCGTTCGAATGACGGATCGCCCTCGGCATGCTGCAATGCATGGCCCACCTCATGCGCCGCCACGGTAATGGCTGTCAGGGAACGACCGCTGAAGTTGTCAGGGGACAGACGCACGCTGCGACTGTGCGGATCGTAGTGATCGCCCTCCTTGGTCAACTCGACCGTGATATCACCCAACCCTCGGCGATCGAGCAGATAGCGGGCGAGATCGCCCCCCGAAAAGGGATAGCGATCCACCGGCGCGCGATGCTTGGCCATGACCTGCTGCACCCACCATCCCGGCCACCAGGACAGCAACGCCAATATGCCCACACCCGCCAATAATAAAATCGCCATCAATGAATCCGGTAAATCAAATCGCCGCCGGTCGCAGCCGGACTGGCCGTCACCTCAATGGCGAACAGTTTATTGAGTTTGTACTGCGTAATCACCTCACCGACGCCCGTCGTGACCCCGACGGCATAACGCACCAGCAGATTATCGCCCAGCCGCTTGCCGAGCGTCAGGCGCGTGCCGGCAATCCCGCCGGTGGTATCCAGCCCCACCGTATCCAAACCAAATGTCTGCCCGATCTCCCGCGCGATATCATCCCCCTGGGAGATACCGAGTCCGGCGATCGCATTCAGAAGCACCGACGCATCTGCCGAACTGCCGTCATTCAACTTTCGCCCGGTCAGCAACAGCGACAAGGCATCCGACTCGGGCATGCTCGGTTGGGAAAACACGGTTGTTTTCGGATCATGCAGGGTGCCGCCGATCTTCAATCCGACGACCGTGGTATCGACGGTGCGAGCGGCACTGACCGCCAATCCCGGATCGGTCAGCGGGCCGACGAAAATCAGCTGGCCGCTCTGGATCGCCAGATTCTGACCATAGGCCTTGTAGACCCCGTTTTTCAGGTCGATCTCGCCATAGGCCGTGATCGGTTTATCCGGTCGCAGGCGCAGATCGAGCCCGCCGGTAATCCCCGTGGAAAACCCCATCCCGGCGAGTGTCACCTGATCGCCCAGCTTCAGCGCAATATCCCCCTGAACCGGATAACCGGGTGACTTCGGTTCGCTCTTGGCGCCCACAATGACCAGATCAGGTGTCGATCGCACCGCCGAATCGGGCAGTTTTTCGATTCGTGCAGTGACGGTGGGCAATAGCATTGAACCACCCAAGGTTGCCCCGGACTGATCGGCCTTGATCGTGAGGTTCGGGCTGGCGTCCACAAACAGGCTGGGAATTCGCAGCACGGGGACGGCATTGCCCTTGATGATCGCTTGAATCTGCCAGTCCGGCAGATGGGCGAGATCGCCGGTACCACTCAAGAGCAGATGACGCTTGGCGATCGATGCCTGTGCGGCCGGTGTCGACGTATTCGAGTCCTTGGGTTTCACCGTCACGGACGTGGATGAAGAGGCGCTCGGTGGGGATGTTGCCATCCCGGTTAATTGACCGGAAAAGCTTAGCTGGCCTAGGGAGTCGATCTGCCCGTTCAGTTCCCCGTCCCGATAACCGACACCCGTATCCGGCAGCATGAAGGCCAGATCCCGAACCTGTACCCGTCCGCTCGGCTTGGGCTGCATGAGCGGCCCAGTCACCTGCACATCGGCCGTGGCATGGCCCGTGAGATGGCTGACCTGAGGCAGGGCGAAACTCAATGCACCCAGATCGGCCAACGTGATCTTCGTGGACAGATTCAGA
>DATKTJ010000127.1:0-16471 GCA_035531235.1 Halothiobacillus sp.
AGCCGTTGTCGTCTCTCGGTTCCGCCCACTTTCTTCGTCATTAGCCGACTTCAAATCAAAAACCAGAGGACCTTCCCATGTACAACAAGATCATGGTGCCGGTGGATCTGGCGCACATCGATGCTCTGGAAAAATCACTGCAGGTTGCCGCCGACCTGGCGCAGCATTTCAATGCTGAACTGTGCTACGTCAGCGTCACAACGGATATTCCCGGCCCCGTGGCAAGGACGCCGGATGAATATGAGCAAAAACTCAATCAATTCGCTAAGGAACAGGGCCTAGCGCATGGACGACCAGTCAGTGCGCACGTCTTTCTGAGCCATGACCCGGCGGTCGATCTCAATGAAATTCTGGGCAAGGCGATCACAGAAACCGGTGCCGACTTAGTCGTCATGGGGACACATTTGCCCAGACATCTCGATGCGATCATGCCCGCACACGGCGGACAACTGGCGGCGCATACCAATGCCTCCGTTTTCTTGGTCCGCCCCTGAAATCAGACATGAAATTAAAACTATTCCAAAGAGAGAGAGCCTTGTGACTCAACGACCAGAAGATAGTTTAGAAAAATCCCAGAATGAGCCAGCCGAGCAGGCATCACCGATCAGTAATGAGGGCATACCGGCGCCCGACGGTGCCGCCAACCTGATCGATACAGATTATGTGATCGGCCAAGACAACATTACCGGCAAATACAGCCTGCATCTTGATATCCACGGCAAGGTGTTCGTCATTTCCGCACTATCGATTTTGCTTTTTGTGGTGCTGACGCTCGCACTGCAGGATCAGGCCAAACCGATTTTCGAGGGTATGCGCCATTGGCTGACCAGTAATCTGTCCTGGTTCTTCCTGCTGGCCGGTAATATTTTTGTTTTGCTGTCCGTCTTTCTCATCTTTTCGCCCTACGGCAAGGTGCGCCTGGGTGGTGCGAAGGCGAAACCGGACTACTCCTACCTGGCCTGGTTTTCGATGCTATTCGCCGCAGGCATGGGTGTCGGCCTGATGTTCTATGGTGTTTCCGAACCGATCTCGCACTTTGATGCGGCGATGGGCGGCATCACCATGGGCGATCATGGTGTACGCACCGATTGGGCGCCGCTCGGGGGGGCCGCAGGCAATGCGAAAGCGGCTGAGTCGCTGGCGATGGCGGCCACGATTTTCCATTGGGGTCTGCATCCCTGGGCGATCTACGCCATTGTCGGGCTGGCCTTGGCCTTGTTTTCATTCAACAAAGGGCTGCCGCTCACGATGCGGTCGATTTTTTATCCCGTTCTGGGTGAACGCATTTGGGGCTGGCCTGGGCATATCATCGATATTCTTGCGGTATTTGCCACCCTGTTTGGGTTGGCCACCTCTCTGGGGATCGGCGCGACGCAAGCGGCGGCGGGCATGGGCTATTTGTTCGGCACGCCCGACGATGCTGCCACCAAGGTATTTTTGATCATTGGCATTACCGGGATCGCGCTGACGTCGATCATGCTGGGCGTTGACAAGGGGGTCAAACGCCTTTCCCAGATCAACATGGTGCTGGCGTTCCTGCTGCTGTTGTTCGTGATTATCGTTGGCCCGACCCTGTTGATCCTGACCGGTTTCTTCAAGAATCTGGGCGCGTATATCGTTGAGTTGCCGGCGCTGGCCAATCCCTTCGGACGGGCGGATGCGAACTTCAGTCAAGGCTGGACCGCATTCTACTGGGCCTGGTGGATTAGCTGGTCGCCGTTCGTCGGTATGTTTATCGCGCGGATCAGTCGCGGCCGCACGGTTCGTGAGTTCCTGACTGCCGTGTTGCTGGTGCCCTCGTTGGTGTCTGTGCTCTGGATGACCACGTTTGGCGATATCGCGATTCATCAGGTGGTTGCCGATGGTTTCCAGGGTGTGAAGGATGCCGCCCTGCCCTTGCAACTGTTCACCATGCTGGGGCAACTGCCGCTGACCGCGATTACCTCGTTTCTGGGCATCGTGCTGGTCATCGTGTTCTTTGTGACGTCTTCCGATTCAGGCTCATTGGTGATCGATAGTATTACCTCCGGCGGCAAGGTGGATGCGCCCAAACCCCAGCGTGTGTTCTGGGGGATCACCGAGGGTGTGGTGGCCATTGCCTTACTCGTTGGTGGCGGTTTGACCGGACTTCAGGCCATGGCCGTATCCACGGGACTGCCGTTTACCATTGTGCTGTTAGTGGGGTGCTACTCCATTATTCAGGGGCTGCGTTCCGAACCGCGTTCGGCTTGATAGACCACACAAGCGACGTTTAACAAACGACGTTTGATCGGGCGACCTTCGGGTCGCCTTTTTTGTGGGCGAAGCTGAGTGTTCCCGGCGAACATTACTGCCCGCGGGTTTCGCTTTTCCTCGTATCAATCATGGGGGAAACCGAATTTCTCACCGAAAAAAATACCCGGCCGCAGCCAGAAATACCCGTTCAATCGGGCGAAAAAGCACAACCGCCAAGCGATTTTCCGACGGGTTAAATCTCTGCACCATTTAAGATGTATTGATTCAGACTCGCTCACGGTCAAGATCGGGAGCAAAACATCATGCAGGCTGCTAAGCTCCCGCCTCTTTAATCTTATCTGGAGCGGCCACAATCAGGGCCGATTTATGCCTTCCATCCCCGACTCTCCGGCCGTAGCTTCCTCAAGGACTGCCCGCCGTCATCCGTATTTTTGGCCTTTGGCTGCGCTGATGTTGCTCGGCTTACTCTGGGGCTATAACTGGGTGGTCATGAAAGGGGGGCTTAATGATATTGCCGCGCTGTGGTTCGGGGCTTTGCGCACTATTTTGCCCGCCATTTTGCTATTGCTTTTGCTCCCGCTGACGGGAAGATCACTCAAACCACCGCCGATTCACTATGTGTTGCCGCTTGGGCTATTGCAGACCGCCGGCTTCGTGGGTTTTATGATGTGGGCACTGCAGACGGGAGCCGCAGGTGAGACCGCGGTGCTGGTTTTTACCATGCCGTTGTGGCTGATGTTGATGGCCCATGGGGTGTTGCATGAGCGTTTGTCGCGCCGTCAGTGGTTGGCGCTGGGGATCGCCGGCGTCGGGCTGTTTTTCATGATTGCGCCTTGGCGCGGCCATTTGGCTATTGGCGCATCGCTATTCGCCGTTTTATCGGGTATGACTTGGGCGGGTGGCTCCATTTGGCAGAAGAAATTCGGTGCGCGGCATCGATTGGATCTACTCAATGTCACCGCCTGGCAGATGTTGTTCGGCGGGTTTGCCATCTTGCTGGCCGCATTTTTTTTGGAGCCCTGGCATGCCGAGTGGACACCGCATTTATGGTGGGTTCTGTTCTACAACATTGTGCCGGCAGGGGCGCTGGGTTGGTTTCTGTGGATTTATGCGCTGCATAATCTGCCAACCCGGTTTGCCGGTTTCGGTTCGCTGATGATCCCCAGTGTGGGGGTATTGGGGGCCTGGATTCAGTTGGGCGAACGCCCGGGACCGTTTGAGCTGATTGGGATTATTTTGATCCTCACCGCCTTGCTTTTATCGCTATTATCACGGCGCAGTAGTCCAAGATAACGCTTATTGCTGGGTGGGTTCGCCCCCGACAACACGGATATAGCAAAGCACCCAGTTCGAGACGGAAGCCCAGGCACTTTGGCGCGCTACGGGCGCGGGACATCAAACGATGCCTCCGCCTCTTCACGGAAAAGACGGTGACGCAACCAACGCTACGTCACCGCCCAATAACCCGTCATATATCGCCCGATTAAAAAACGATCTGGCCGCCGATACCCACGCCATAGTTCGCACTTCCCGTGCTCAAGCCTTTATCAACATACAGTTGAAACCCGCTGCCCTTGGTCGTCACGTTGTAATTCCAGGCCAGAATCGCATCGGCGGGATTGGTGCCGCCGCGAACAATCGACTGCGAACCCGCAAGCATGGGTGTGATAAAGCTCTTATCGGATAGCGCATAAGTCGCACCCACTTGATAGGTTGCGATATTTCGATAATTCGAGCCTGCGGGCTTGCCCACGAAGCGGTATCCCACCTTGAGAAACGGGAAAAGCTCAGGTGTCAGAACCTGCTGAAGCATCACCCCGGTTTCATAATCGTTTTTTCCGCTCCCCAGACCGGAGGATGCCGAAGCCGTGCCAAATTTTATTTTCAAATAAGGGCTGACCGAGGGCTCAAGGCCGGAACCTGCAAACACTTTATAACGCCCTTCCAGCCAGACATCGCCCAGACCACTGGTATTGCGCGTCTGAGTACTTGTGCCCTGGTTGACCACGGATCCTGTCGAAATTTGAGCACCCACAGGCAAATTCTTGACCGACAAATACGGCAGGGTGAGTTTGATCCGCCAGACTTTGTCACTAATCTGGATATCCGTCTCATCGTAGTAGATGTTGATATCCTGAGCAGTCCCGTACTTGCCTTGAAAAAAAGCAGCATTGTTACTCACGGTCACATTCGGTGCTGCTTGGGCCAGCGTGCTGCAAGACAGGAGAGCGGTCGCCGCTAACGTATGATAAATGCGCATAACTGAAATATCCTTATCGGCAAAATCCAGAAAAAGAAACTCTTGAGATGTGCGTGGCGAAGCGAGACATCGATCACCGCGAATCCGTGGGATAATGTACCACACATATTCAAGACACCAACCCCAACAACTATAAAACCGACACCCTCGAACCAGGTAATAAAGTTAGGTCAAAAAACCGGAAAAACCGGCGCAGGGCCGGTTCGTGTTCAAGGGAAGTCAATCCATGACGGGTTCACAATACAGGGGATCAGCGTATCGCAGGACGCCCTCCCCCAAACACTTCGCATGATGAAGCGAGTCAGATTATTAATAACCCGCCAGAAGTCTTAGTGTCCTTCAACTTCAGGAACATGAACTTCAGGCACATGGACTTCCGGTGTATGGACTTCAGGAACTTGAACGTCGGGTGTGTGAACCTCGGGAACCTGAATCTCAGGGGTGCTGACTGAAGGTGTATTTACCTCAGGCGTTTCCACTTCAGGGGTGTTCACATCAGGGGTCCGGACATCAGGTGTCTCGATGTCAGGTGTGTGGACTTTAGGCGTGTCCACATCAGGCGCCTCCATCGTGTCGGGCGTCTTCACATCAGGCGTACTGATGTCGGCGGAATGAAGAGCGGCTACTTGCACGCCCTGCGCAGACATCAGTGACGCAACCCCTTTTGTGTGGGCCAAGTCTTCGATCTCGGCGCCGGATTGCGCATTGCTCACACCCGTGCTGCTCGTCCCGGTTTCAACGTGGGTATCCGCATCCGTTGCCGTATCAATCCCCAAATCTGGTTGGGTGACGGTGGCCTGGACCTGGGCATTACTTTGAACCTGGGTTGTGCCCGCACTGGCCGCAGCACTAAAAATCACACCCATCGCCAATGCGATCGCGGACAATGAAGCCGGAATTGCTTTTGAATACATAGTCATGGCAAAAACTCCTGTGAGGGTAAATCGTCTAGCCATTGACGATGGCGTATCCATCGTTCAGGCACAACCCATAATAGTGGGAAAATTTACCACGTCAAGGGCGGTCGCCTTATGTTAATATTTTCACCATGAGCCATGCCATCAAATCTGCAGCTATCGCTATCTTTCGCCCCCTGGTCCGATTCCTGATCGGTCACGGCTGGACGTATGGCGCCATGGCTGAATTGCTGAAGGTCGTTTGTGTTGAGGAATCCAGCCGTCAGCACGCGCCGGACGCGCCCCCATTGACCGACAGCAAGGTCAGTCTGCTCAGTGGTGTGCATCGCAAGGAAGTGAATCGAATTCGGCAGGAACTCGCAGGCCACAGCTCGGATGAGCTCCCCATGCGTCAGGGCGCAAATATTGCCGCCCAGCTCGTTGCCCTTTGGGTCACGCATCCGGATTTTCTCAATGCAGCGGGGGAACCACTGCCCTTGCCATTGCGTGCAGAAAAGAGTCCGTGTATCGAGGCAATTGCGCGCCGCATCAAGGCGGATATGCGGCCGCGTACGATTCTCGATGACTTGATCCGGGCGGGCATCGCGGAAGAGAAATCCGGCTATTTCCATTTGCTGCGCACGACCTATGTATCGGATGTGCCCGAAGATCGCCTGAATTTCCTGGGTGCCAATGTCGGAGATCATCTCTCCAGCGCCGTGCGTAATCTTCAAAATACGGAACCACCCTTTATCGAGCAGGCGGTGTACTTCGATTCGCTCCCCCCCGAGGTGGTCGAGGCAGTCCGTGAAGATTTGCGACAACTGGGCAACAAGATGATTCAGACAGCCTTTCAGCGTGTTTCCAAACTCGATACAGATGTGGATTCGCCACACCCCCGCCGGATGCGCATGGGTGTTTACTACTATGAAGAAGATGCGGCACCCCAGCCCTTGGCCAAGCCACAGGAAAATCCCCATGACTGATGCCGGGCTCCTGTCACGTCTGTACCGCGGAATTGCCCACGTGGTCGTCGCAAGCATGCTTTTCGCGTTCACCATGCTGACCGCGCAGGGCGGCAACATGCCCGGTGGAATCGGCGGCACCGGGTTTCACCCGGGTGGAATCGGCGGTACCGGCATCATCGCCGTGGGCCCCATTCAGCGCTTCGGTAGCGTATTCGTTTTGGGTAAGGAATATCACTTCACCCCACAAACAAAGTTCGTGATCGATGGCGCAGCCAGTACCAAGCAGCAGCTTCGCCTGGGTGCAGCCGTCGCAGTGACGGGAAAATGGGAGAACGGACATTGGGTTGCCCAACAGGTCGAAGCCAACAGTGCCCTCATCGGGCGCATTGATCACATAGATAGGGAACGGCAGCGTATTCAGGTACTCGGCCAGACCGTGAAAATCACCCGACAGACCCGGCTTTATCCCGGCGATCGCCCCGCTGCATCCTCGTTGCGCAGCCTGCAGCCCGGCGACCTGATTCGGATCAGCGCCCTCGGCCATGATCCGGAGGGCTGGATCGCCGCAGCCGTAACCCGGATCCCCCCTCGCATCAAATCCCCGGCAAACCAAACGTTGCCGCTACTCCTGCGTGGGCCAATCCAGGCTCTGGCTGCGAACCGCCAAGCCGTCCGGATTGGCGGCACCTGGTTCACTCTGGCCAAACCGCTTGCTACCCGGTTTGCTGCTGGCCAGTACATCGTGGCTTCGGGGCACTATGTGTCGAGCGGCCCGCTCTTGACCCATCTCAAACCCGACTTGAGTACGGCCGCCGGAGTCGGAAAATACATTGAGCTCTATGGCCTCATCCAGAAAACGGCTGAAGGCGTTTATTGCAATGACTACCGTCTTGAGGGGAATACCGCCATCGCCTTGGGAACCAATACCCATCCATCGACGGCTTGGGGGCTGGTTGAAGGACGGATCACGGCGCCGGGTGTCATTACATCCGATCGGATTGCCCCGCAAATCGATCCCATGGTTTTTGACCTGAGCGCAGTCCATGACCCACAAGGTGCTCAGCATGAGGCGGCATCCTCGAAACCGGGCTTTGTAAAACCCGACACGGACCATGGCACAGAGCGTCATACCATCAAAACACCGGAAACGTCTTCATTTTTTGGCGACCATCCAGAGGGTGGCGTACCCGACGCATCGTCGGGACCGTCCATCTCACCCGCCCCCCCGGAACCAGGCATCCGGATTGAACTGCCGGACCACGCCCTACCCTCAGTTTCGGTAGAACATCCCGATACGTTCGACAAGCCGGACTATTCCCCGCCCCCCATTCCTTCTACCCCCACAATCCCTTCTGTTCCGTCAGTGCCATCTGCTCCGTCCGTTCCTTCGGTGCCGTCAGTTCCATCTGCTCCATCAGTACCGTCCGTACCATCAATCCCATCCATACCCGCCGCCCCCCCAGAGATACCGGAGCTTCCGGAGTCGCCGAATTAGGCTGCCCATCGCTGACAGGGCGCATTAATTACCCACAAACGGCCCTATCGAAAATCTGGGAATCCAAAAATGGATCGAGATTGCTTTAGGGTGTGAAGCTCCGATGATCATGAGGCCGGGGAAGCCGGAGCTGTGGCTGGGCTGAGGCGGCGTGACAAGGGCTCTCGCTTGTACTGGCGGGATACCCACCAACCTGTTGCCCGTGCGCACCCAAAGTGATTTCGACTGTGTTGATGTTTTTCTAATTGTTGATTGTGTTTTATCTGGAGTCGCTCGTGTTCGATATCGCTGTTCTGTTCTTGGTTTTGACGGCGCTGATGTCCTATCTCAACCATAAATTTATTGGATTGCCGACCAGTATCGGGGTGATGGGGATATCCCTGCTCCTTTCGCTCGGGATCGTCGGGCTGGATAAACTCGGCTTCAGTTCATTGCACAGCTACGAAGTGTCGATGCTCTCCTCGGTTGATTTCTCCGAGGTATTGATGCAAGGGATGCTATCTATTCTGCTGTTCGCCGGGGCGCTCCATGTTGATCTGAGCCAACTCCGTTCATACAAGTGGCCGGTTGCGATCCTCGCTTTGGTGGGCACGTTGATGTCAACGCTGATCGTCGGATTTGGCCTCTGGCTCCTCATGCCTTACCTCTCGGTTGATTTGCCACTGGCCTACTGCCTGATCTTCGGTGCGCTGATTTCACCCACGGATCCCATTGCCGTCATGGGCATTCTCAAGTCCGCCAAGGCACCAAAAAGCCTTGAGCTCGTGATTTCAGGTGAGTCACTTTTCAACGATGGGGTTGGTGTGGTCATCTTCCTGTTGATTCTGACGATGGTCACGAGCGGACATACGCCTTCTGTGGGTTATGGGGCATTGCTCCTGATCCAAGAGGCTGGCGGTGGAATCCTGTTGGGCCTGGTGCTGGGTTACATCTGCTACCAGATGCTCAAAAGCATCGACAGCTACGAAGAGGAAGTTTTGATCACCCTGGCAGCCGTTCTTGGCGGCTACTTGCTGGCCGATCACCTCCATGTTTCTGGACCGCTGGCGATGGTCGTGGTCGGTTTGATCATCGGGAATCACGGGCGAGCCCGTGCCATGTCGGACCAAACCCGTCAGCATGTGGACATGTTCTGGGCGCTATTGGATTCAATTCTGAATGCCGTGCTGTTTGTCCTGATCGGGCTTGAAGTGACGTTGATTGATTTCTCGGGGCCACTGCTCCATGCCGGAATCGTCGTAATCGCGGTCACGCTTGTAGCCCGATTGATCTCTGTTGGTTTGCCGATTGGACTGTTTGGCCGCTCATTCAAACTGCCCAAGGGGTCTCTGCATGTTCTGACCTGGGGCGGTTTGCGCGGGGGGATCTCGGTGGCTCTGGCACTATCGTTGCCCGCCGGGCCTTATAGGGACACGGTATTGGCCTTGACCTACTCGGTGGTGGTTTTCTCCATCCTCGCGCAGGGTCTCACGATCGGACAGGTTGTTCGCCGGGTGACGGCGGCGGATGGCGTGCATTGATTTCCTGATTCCACGGGAGAATCATTGCGGAAATCACGACGAAGAGAATTCTCATGAGTCCGTCTGCTGCGCGCGCTTCCAGCTTGGATCACATCAACTGTCGGCATGGCCGCAGTGGAAGGAGCGCTGACGGGTGCTGCCACCGTCGTCGTTGAAGCCGCGCATCTCCCAGACCCAACTTATTGAGAACAGCGCACGACACGCTTTCAATCAGGCCCATTCAACCTGGATGACCGCCTCAGCCGACTTCCTTCTCGGCACCACAGTGCGTGCAATTCGGCAGCATGGCATGCCGGATCTTGTGACATGAGGAACACTCCTCGAACAGGCCGGTACCACAGGCAGGACAGGTATAAATCTCTTCCTGATCGACCCGATCGCCCGGCACGACCATTTTATTGACTGTCCGGCGCGTCCAGAACAGGAAACGACGGGGTCCGATGCGAATCGGATACTCGCAAACGGGGCACAAAAAACGCTCGTAGGCCTCCCGGTATTGCCTGACCAGCCACTGCGTTTTGGGAAAGGCGATGGCACGGATGAAGTACACCAACAACCGCGCGACAACGATCAGGAGCGCGCCGATCAGCACGTATTTGAAATACCGGCTGGGGAAGTATTCATGCACCACCAAAGCAACCTTGACCAGGGTGGCCGCGCCGAATGCCACATACAGCGGAAAATAGATGCTGGATCGTTTTCGGATAATGACAACAGCCCCCACCAGCAAGATGGGCAGCAGGATAGCCAACTGCAGTAAAGCAAGTTTCAACCGGTGCGCTTGGCTGAGGGCATTGTATTCCTCACGAGCGGGCTGGCGCTGTTTGTCGATTTCCTGCTCGGCCTGATCCTTTTCCTCGACCACCGCCTGTTTCTTCACCAGCATGTCCGAGACGGACTGGCTCAGTTGCTGATACTTCTTCTGGTTATCCAGAAACAGATTCAGGCTCGAGGTGAAATTCGCCTGCTCCGTATCGGAAAAGGCCATGTGCTTTTCGATACCCAGCTTCTGTAACTCCAACAATTGATTGATGGTTTGTTGAAGGTTGCGCGAACTATCGCCGACGACACGCTGCTTTTCCGTTTCGTTGTCAATCTGGCGGGATAGCGCAGTGATCTGTTTGTTCAGGGCATCGCGGCGCGCGAGTAGATCCTTGTTCAGGTAGTTTTTCTCGATCGATCCGTAATTGGGCCCCGGCAGAGATTGAATATCCTGCACCAGAAATCCCAGCACCCAGAAAACAAGCACCGCAAATACGACGGTGAAAAACTGGATGGCAACCCGGTGCCACCATGTACCCTTCGACTTGACCTGATTACGCATCATCGGCTCCTTCCTTCTGTCGTCCGGCCCGGAACTTGGCGCCCCGAACATCCAATCCTGTTTTGATCACGCTTAACCGGCCATGAAACCACATCGATTCGTGGCCCATAGACATGCTCCAGAACCCAGATTCAAAGCACAATGTAGCGCGAATAGCTTCGGCCTGACATACCTTGGCCATCAAGCTCACGTGAGTATCTTCAATGAGGAAGATTTTAACCCTCGCGATAAAAACCCCAAGCATGATCCACGCACATTACCCGAGCGTATTTGCATCAGTCTCAACCAGACTAAACTGGGTGCAAATTACTCAAGGCATCAATTTCTGCCGCCGACAGGCGAAGATCGACCGCAGCCATATTCTCTTCAAGATGTGCAATCTGTGCGGTACCTGGAATCGGCACCATGATGGGTGACAAAGCCAATAGCCAAGCGAGTGCCGTCTGGGATTTCGTGGCGCCATGTGCGGACGCCACAGTGTCCAGCAGAGATTCCTGCGTCATCAGTTTGCCCATCCCAAGCGGGAAGTAGGCAAAGAAAGGAATATTCACTTCACTGCATTGTTGCAGTACGTCGTGAGACCCGGTATGCCCGATGAAATACGCATTTTGTACTGCTGCGATCGGAATCAGGGCACTCGCCTGAGCAAACTGCGACGCAGTAACGCTGCTCAAACCGATATGCCGGATCAGGCCTTGCTGCTGCAAACGCTCCAAACACGCCAATGACGACTGAATCGGAACCCCTGAGTCGGCTAAGGGGCCACCGGCAAGCCGCAGGAAAACCAGATCCAGTGCATCCACCCCCAAGGTCGTCAGGTTTCGTTCGACCGTAGCCTGAATCTCATCGGGCGTGGCGGCTGGAACCGGCCGACCGTCGACCCCGGCCTTCACACCCACTTTTGTCGAAATGATGAGGTTTTCCGGATAGGGAACGAGCGCTTCCGCGATCAACTTGTTGGCCAATCCCGCCCCATAAAAATCGGCCGTGTCGATCACGTTGGCGCCGAGATCCACCGCACGGGACAAAAGCCGGTGTGCCAACGCGGCATCTTCGGCAACGCCCCGTAATCCGGGCAATCGCATTGCGCCATAACCCATACGACCGAGGGGCTTCTTGCCCAGCGAAAGTCTCAAATTGTTATCCATGACACCCTCCGTGTCATCAATTAAGACAAAAATTACCGAGAAAGCACCGACGCACGTTTCTAACGAATCATTGATTCATGCAAAACCGCCACCAAACACGAAAAACCAAAATGGTCGCCGGGCGGCAGCGCTACAATTACAAAAACTTTTCATACGGATAACCGCGCAGCGTACCGAATAAAATCTTCTCCGCACCCGCTGAACGGTACCCCACCGACTCGTAAAAAGCGCAAGCCTGACGCGTGCTCTCCAAATACAACCGATCCAAGCCCCAGGTCCTTGCCTGCGCCTCCAGGGCTTCGTGAATTTTCCTGCCCAGACCGCGTCGCTGACAGTCAGGCGCGACATAAAAAAGACGCAGCATGCCACTACGATGAAGAAGACCAACCCCGCTCACCGCGCCAGTGACTTCTGCAACAACACAGAAATTTTCAGAATTGGCAATCCATGTCTCGAACATAGGAGGCACTTTGTTTGCAAGCCACCGTGCCCGTGTGTCGGGATCGATCTGATGATCGACAACGCACAAAAATTCGATCGATCGCCGAACCACATCCATGGCCGCGACAGAGTCATGCGGGGTGGCGAGTCGAATCATACCAACCTCTTCGGAATGCCGAATAAAAACTACAAATAAACCAATAGATCAATTGGTTAAATAACAAAAGGAGCGAATGCCCGATCGGCCGTTCTACACGTTGAGCTGCATGACATGACAAGGTGTTCGAAATCAGGCCACCGGGCCTGATCGACTTCATGGAACACAAGACGATCGAGTGCAGATCCATCAGTCATGGCAAACGTCTCCTACTCCCCGTAATTTCTTGATGGATGCGAATCTTGGCCGCCCGCTCATCCAGTCGCCGAATCTGCCCGTCGTGCAGGCGCGAAAATGCAAGCAAGGCGACAACTGCGCCGATCAGGGCGAAAAGCATGTCGGATTGCGTATCCCAGGGGTCGCCCTGAGTTCCGAGGAAGGCGGTCGCATTCTGACCAACCGCCAGAGCCACGCCCCACTCGATCAACTCGTAGGTGGCACTGATGGCGAGCACAATGCACACCACGAGGAATGCCAGCATTCTTTTACCCCGTACAAAATCACCCCGAATGAGGATTTCACGCGCGGCAATGGCCGGCACAAACCCCTGAAAAAAATGCCCGATCTTGTCGTAAGGATTGCGTTCAATACCCAGTAAGTCAGCAATCTCGAACCCTAACGGTACCCGCGCATACGTATAGGTACCGCCAAGCATCAGCACAAGCGCATGCAAAAAAATACACACATAAAGAAGAGTCGTCAGCGGGAAGCGCCGATAGGTTGCCCACAACAGCGGCAATGCCACCACAACCGGAAAAACCTCCAGCGCCCAGGTCGGCCTGTCATAGGCATCAACGCCTGACACGACAAGCATGCCGAGCAGCAGGGCCGAAGCCAACCAGAGAACTTTGGTGCGTGATTCAGACATCTATCGAAACAATCCAATACGCGATGACCAACCCTGCCTGCTCGCCTTCAGACAGGTTAGCCATCAATTCATGCCGAACAACGTATCCAGCAAAGCTTTTCACGCGGGAAGCATCCGAAATCACTTGAACCGGATGGTCATCAGCAAATCACCTGGCGGTGCCTGTTGCGACAACGCGCGCATTTCAAGGGGCGGCGCGTTGCACGTCCCATCCTGCCACAATCGCTTGGCGATGGGTGATCCGACCGCTGCCACAATCGAGTCGAAAACAAAGTAATTCCGGACTTCCGGACTCTGCTCCATCACGGCTTTCAGCCCCGCCGCCATCAGCTTCACCGAGTCGTCAAACGTATATTGGCTGTCGGGCATAACGCCACAATGATGCGCTTGAAACAACCAGTCATGAATGATGTATGCCGGGGCATACCCCCACGGAGAATACCCCTTCACGCTCCATAGGATTCGAGGAATGGAGCCGCCATCCGTGTACATGGGTCCCGGACAGATCGTTTTGCCATTAGCCAGCACCAGCATAAATGGATTCGTCCTGCTCGGAAGAAACAAAAAGTAATCGTTCTTGACCCACCGCACATCGATATCGCCGGTAAATCGGGCCTGCGGGGTATCCCGGTATGCCTGAGTGGCGCACCCAGCCAATAAAACAGAAAGCAGCAGGTAGAGAATAACACGCATTTTTCAGCCTCCCTTCATTGGCGGCCAAGCGGGATCGAACCTCAATCCAGCGGCGCCCTCCCCCCTATCCAGACACGCATCAGCGTCGGATCATGCTGAAAATAATACCCGAGAAACAGGGGGATCATTTCCAGCCCGATTGAATTTATTGCTTGAGTTTATCGATGGTAGATTTTGTAAAAAACGGCAACGCAGAACCCCCAAAGCAGACTGTTCAAGGGAATGACCATCCAGGGACCAGATGCAAATAGAGATGCGCCGGGCTGCACAAGAAGCCAGAGAAACGAATGCCCAAGGTTTCTGGGCCCTTCAAGCCCCAGTCCAAAAAGCAGGAAAGTGGCAATCACCAGGAGAAACTGAACCGCAGAAAAAATCAGTGTCAGTTTTAAGATAGACATCCCATCAACACCTCATGATGCTTCTGCCCAGCCTTGTGGGCACAGAAGGCGAGCATACCGAAAGCATTGCAGAGAGAACCCCTGATTAATGCCAACTCGGCCACGATGGCGTTAATCAGAGGCGCCTCGCCTCAGGTGCGGGACTGCTCCCCCCTTCATCCAGCGCAAGCCCCGCGACCGACCGAATAAGGCAATAGCCGATCGGCTTCCTTTTTTACCACGGCGTAACATTCGCAACTCTGTTGCTCGAGTTTTTTACGATCGAGAACCGTAATGCGCCCTCGGTGGTACTCAATAATTCCCAGTTTCTGCAATTTACCGGCAGCATCGGTCACACCTTCGCGACGAACACCCAGCATATTGGCGATCAATTCCTGGGTCATGACCAGGTCATTCCCCGTCAATCGATCCATGGACAATAAAAGCCAACGGCACAATTGCTGCTCAATCAAATGATGTCGGTTACACACGGCTGTTTGTGCCATTTGGGTGAACAGCGACTGGGTATAACGCAGCACAAGTTCCAACAGCTCACCATGTCGGTGAAACTCTTCCTTGATTCTTTTGCCAGAGAGTCGATAACAAGAACCGGCGCTTTGGACCACGGCGCGATTAGTGACGCTATCGCCCCCCATGAATAGTGAAATTCCGACTAATCCGTCATTGCCCACCACGGCAATCTCGGCCGAGGCGCCGTCTTCCATGACATACAGCAAGGACACGATCGAATCGGTTGGGAAATACACATCCTGTTGGGTATCACCCGATTCATATAACACCTTGCCCAGCGGCAGGGGCACCAACTCCAGAAAAGGAAGCAAGCGCTCGTATACGATCTTCGGGAAGGCATTCAGCAAGCGGTTCTGACAAGGGTCGGGCTTGTGGGGCGGGAGACTTGGCATAATTAAAAACTCTATTGTTTGCCCCATCGCGTTGCATCAGTAACGTGGAGGAATGATCTGTTTTAAAACACAACCCACCCAAATAAATAGGGGGGGGGGGGGATAAACCGCATAGTACAGATATACCCGCAAAATTCGACTTTATTCTGGTGAAATATTTGGCCTGAGAACTCCGCCCCAACGCCTTACAGGCCAATTTTGCTGAAGATCAGCCAAGCAATGCATGCCTGTATGAATCCTTGTGTGCGACATCAGACAGACAGCCGATATTACGACTGCTTATGATCATGAGGTACATCAATCTTCCCCGCGCCAAAGCCAAAACCGGCGTCAGAACAAAGCCTCTAAAATCACCTCACAGTAGGAAATAACCTCATGAATACAATTAACAAATATGCATTATCAACAATCGCAATCACACTCGTTCTCGGTTTGAGTGGTTGTGCAGGCATGTCTCAACAAGGAAAAAACACCGCGATTGGTGCGGGCGTCGGTGCCGTAGGTGGTGCCGTCCTGACGAATGGGAGTGCCCTCGGCACCGTTGGCGGGGCAGCCGTCGGTGGTGTCGTCGGCCACGAAATCAAGTAACTCAAACCGACCGCACTGAATGCTTAGCGGGGGCGCGCCATAGCCAAGTTTGGCCCGGCTCGTCCATGCAACGCCCTATTACCGGTTCATTTTCAAACCACAAACCCTACATAGAGAGATGAAATGAAAAAACTGGGAAAAATTGTCGGCGCCATTTTGGTCATCGGCGCATTCGTTACCGTTCTATCCGGCTGTGACCGGAAAGAAGGCCCCGCTGAGAAGGCCGGCAAAGCGGTCGACAACGCGGTTGATAAAACCGGTCAGCAAATCAAAAAGGCCGGTGACAGTGTCCATGATGCCGTCAAAGATAAAACGCAGTAGTCACTTCGCTCGATATGAGCACAGCTGACAACCCATTTCTGCGCCCTCCCAACGCTTTGGTTGAACAGGGCCACACCGGAGAATACAAGATGAACGTTCGTTTAATGATCGCATTACTCCTTGGCGCTTCCGCCGCACCCGCTTTGGCCTCAGATGTGGGAATCACGCTCAGTCTTGGCCAGCCCGGATTTTATGGTCGTGTCGAGATCGGAGGCTACCCCCAGCCACAAGTGATTTACCGCCAGCCAAAAATGATG
>DATKTJ010000128.1:0-54423 GCA_035531235.1 Halothiobacillus sp.
AAAATTTGCCGCAGAGGGCTTGACGAGAATGACCAAATCGCGTTTAATTCGCGGCCTTGCATGGCCAGGTAGCTCAGTTGGTAGAGCAGCGGATTGAAAATCCGCGTGTCGACGGTTCGATTCCGCCCCTGGCCACCATAATTCCTTTTGGTTGGTTTTTATCCTTGTGTGAGAACCAATTGCGCAAAAAGCCCGGAGCATCTGCTTCGGGCTTTTTGTTTGTCAGAGACTTCGCCCTCGATGAGGGTTTCGCGCGTAGATCAATCCGTGAGCCAATGGTAGGAGAGCGGCGGGAGGATCAGTGCATCGTTTTCCGCTTCGATGCATGAACCCGAGATCAGATCCTTCATGCATTCCTGCAGGAAGTAGCCGTGTGCGCGCAGGTTATCGATGGGCAGAGTTTGGGGTGCATCGTTAAGATTGCAGATCACGAGGACGTGGTTACTGGAACTGTGCGGATCGTTGCGGGTGAAGACGAGCAGATGCGGGTTTTCCACCGCGAGTAGCTCGCGATTGTCGAAGTCCGCGAATGCCGTGACTTCCTTGCGCAGGGCGATCATCTGTTTCAGTGCGCTGAAGATGCGCTGTTCGACCGAGCCGTTTTCATGGCGCCGGTTCGCCTTGTTCCAGTCGAAGTGTGATCGGTTCATCCAGCGGTTGTCGTTGGCCTTTGCGGGGTCCGCAAGGTAGGCCAGACTGTTGAGCGTGCCGATTGCGTCGCCGTAGTACAGCAGCGGAATGCCGCCGAACGACAGGATCACGCTGTGCAGGAGCACGATGGTTTTGATGGCGGCCGTGATGGCTTCTTCATTCCGGCTTTCGAGGGCACTTTCGAGCCCGACCAGGGAAGCCAGTGAGCCGGATATGCGTGAGTCGCCCGTCTTGGGGTTTTCGCCGAAGGGAAGCCCCCGAGCGGGTGAACTGGGGAATCGGCCGGTAAAGTAGTCGATGAGGAAACGCCGGTGCCGGGCCGGATCATAGCCCGATGCACGGATGTCGCTGTCTCCGAAGCCGAGCCCGATATCGTCGTGGCAGCGGACGTAGTTGAGCCAGGTTGCGCGTTCGAGTTTGTGCGGCAGACTTTTGATGCCCTGGTTGAGCAGGACCGCATTTTTCGTGGCCACGGCATCCCAGAGCAGGGCCATGAGGGTGGCGTTGTAGGCGATTTCGCATTCCTTCGCATTGATTGCATCCTCGCCGAAATACTTGGCGATTTCGCCCGGTGCGACAATGGCCTCGGCGATGAACAGGACGCCCGGGGCCGTGACCTGGCAGCAATCCTTCATCAGCTGCAGGAGTAGATGGGCTTCGCGCTCGTTCTGGCAAACGCTGCCAATTTTCTTCCACAGAAAGGCCACCGCATCGAGGCGCAGGATGTCCGCCCCCTTGTTTGCCCAGTACAGGATGATGTCGATCATTTCGATCAGGACGGACGGGTTGTGGTAGTTCAGGTCCCACTGGTAGTTGTTGAACACCGTCATCACCCACTTGCCCATTTCCTCATCCCAGGTGAAGTTGCCAGCGGCGGTTTCCGGAAAGATTTCCGGCATGGTCTGTTCGTAGATGTCGGGGGTTTCCCGGTCGTCAAAGACGAAATAATAGTCCTGGTACTTCTTGTCCCCCGCGCGCGCCTGTTGGGCCCATTCGTGTTCGTCCGAGGTGTGGTTGACCACGACATCAAGGACCAGCAGCATGTCGCGTTTTCTGAGCGCGGATCCGAGTGCCGTCACGTCGCGCAGGGTGCCGAAATGGGGGTCGATGCGGCGGAAATCGCGTACCGCATAACCGCCGTCGCTCTTTTCCGGCGGGCAGTCGAGCATGGGCATGATGTGCAACAGGTTGATGCCCAGTTCCTGTAGATAGGGCAGGTGCGTGCGCAGGCCTTGAAGGTTGTCCGCGAAACGATCGCAGTACAGCGCCATGCCGACCCATTCCTGGCTCAGAAACCAGTTGTAGTCCCGCTCCCGGGCCAGATCCGATTTCCGGAGGGTGGGGGTGCGTTCGATATAACGGCGCACCAGTGTTTCGACCAGTTTGACCATCTGCTTCTTGAAATCCGGACGTTCACCATAAAGCCGGTTGAACAGGGAGTGGATGGCGTAAAAATTTGCCCCGAGGCGTGTGTAAAAATGACGCAGGTGGGCATTGCCGATCTCGAATTTCAGTTCGATCAGGATCTCGTTCAGCAGGGCATGGGACGCTTGTTCGTACATGGGGCTTCTCTGGGTGAGTTCAGTACGCTGCGGGTAATCTTATCGACATTTCTGTAAATCCTGCGACCGAATCTGTCGTCGCTGGGTTTTAGACACATCGTTGTGCCGTCAGTTGCACTCTGGTCGATCAGATCCTTCAGGACAAAAAACGGGGCATGGTAATGGTTCCCATGCCCCGCTATCTCGCTGCTTCCGTGTGCTGCGGAATCTGACGTTCGCTTAGGCGGCGTTGGCCAGGGTTGCCAGCAGATCTTCCAGACCGGAAGCCTTTGGCTTGATCAGCCAGAACTTGGGCAGGAACAGTTCGAACTGATCCAGTATCTCTGCGGCGCGTGCGCTACCGGTCTTGCTCACATGGGTTTGCAGGATGCCGCGCAGATGCTGACGGTATGGCTCGAGCTCGGAGGCCTGCATACGGTGGATGTCGATCAGTTCATGGTTGTAGCGATCGACGAAATCACTGGTTTCATCCAGCACATAAGCAAAGCCGCCGGTCATACCAGCGCCGAAGTTGATGCCGGTGGCGCCGAGGATTGTCACGATGCCGCCGGTCATGTATTCGCAGCCATGGTCCCCGCAACCTTCGATAACGGCGCAGGCGCCGGAATTGCGCACCGCGAACCGTTCACCGGCCTGCCCGGCGGCAAACAGCTTCCCGCCTGTTGCGCCATACAAACAGGTGTTGCCGATGATCGGCGTTTCATAGCTGCTGAATGTGCTCACCTTCGGTGGGTAAATCACCAGCTCACCGCCCGCCATGCCTTTGCCGACATAGTCATTGGCATCACCTTCGAGCGTCATGTTCAGGCCGCCGGCATTCCAGACGCCGAAACTCTGGCCCGCGATGCCGGTGAACCGGAGATGGATGGGGGCATCCACCATGCCGAGGTTGCCGTAGCGCTTGGCGATTTCCCCGGAGATACGCGCACCCATCGACCGGTTGGTGTTGCGCAGGGTGTAGCTGAATTCGCCGCCCTGCTTGGCCTCGATGGCGGGCAGGATGTCCGCGACAATCTGTTCGGCCAGTTGCCCTTGATCGTGCGGTGTATTGTGTGGCGCCACGCAGCAGGTGGGGGCGTCGGAAATCAGCCCGCCGTCGGACAACAATGCGTCCAGGTTCAGATTGGCCTGTTTGTCGCTCTGGGGCGCACGACGCTTGAGCAGATCGGTGCGGCTGATCAGTTCGTCGATGGAGCGCACGCCCAGCTGGGCCAGCAATTCACGAACTTCCTGCGCAATGAAGCGGAAGTAGTTCATGACCTTTTCGACATTGCCCTTGAAATGCTCCAGGCGCAGCAGTTTGTTCTGGGTGGCGATGCCGGTCGCGCAGTTGTTCAGGTGGCAGATGCGCAGGTATTTACAGCCCAGCGCGATCATCGGGCCTGTGCCGAAGCCGAAGCTCTCTGCGCCCAGAATGGTTGCCTTGATGACGTCCAACCCGGTTTTCAGGCCGCCGTCGGTCTGCAGGCGAACCTTGTCGCGCAGATCGTTGGCCCGCAGCGTCTGGTGCGCTTCGGCCAGGCCGAGTTCCCAGGGCGAACCCGCATACTTGACGGAGGTCAGCGGGCTGGCGCCCGTGCCGCCGTCATAACCGGAGATGGTGATGAGGTCGGCATAGGCCTTGGCGACGCCGGCGGCAATGGTGCCGACGCCCGGCTCGGACACCAGCTTGACCGAGACCAGTGCCGCTGGGTTGACCTGCTTGAGGTCGAAAATCAGCTGAGCCAGATCTTCGATCGAGTAGATGTCGTGATGCGGCGGCGGTGAAATCAGTGCAACGCCGGGACGGGCATAACGCAGACGCCCGATGGTTTCGTCGACCTTGTGACCGGGCAACTGACCGCCTTCGCCCGGTTTGGCGCCCTGAGCGACCTTGATCTGCAGTACCTCGGCATTGACGAGGTAATGCGGGGTGACGCCGAAACGGCCCGAGGCGATCTGCTTGATCTTGCTCATCTTGGCCGTGCCGTAACGCGCCGGGTCTTCGCCGCCTTCGCCGGAGTTGGAGCGGGCGCCGAGTCGGTTCATCGCTTCGGCCAGGGTTTCATGGGCCTCGGGCGAGAGCGCGCCGAGACTCATCCCGGCCGAGTCGAAGCGGCGGATGATGGATTCGAGGGATTCGACCTGATCCAGCGGAATCGGTGTCGTCTCGTCGCTCAGATGGAACAGGTCGCGCAATGTGGCGATCGGCCGATGATTGACGTGTGCCGAGTACTGCTTCCAGAGGTCGAAATCGCCGGTGGTTACGGCCTGCTGGAGGGTGTTGACCACGTCGGGGTTGTAGGCGTGGTACTCGCCGCCGTCGATGTACTTGAGCAGACCGCCCTGCCGAGGCAGCTTGTGCCGGGTGAAGGCTTCCTTGTGCAGGATTTTCTGATCGGCTTCGAGATCGACAAACCGCGCGCCTTGCAGGCGGCTGGTTGTGTCCTTGAAACACAGGTGCACGATCTCGTCGGCCAGGCCGATAATTTCGAACAGCTGCGCGCCCCGATAGCTGGCAACGGTCGATATCCCCATTTTCGAGAGGATTTTCTTCAACCCCTTGCCCAGGCCCTTGATGTAGTTGCTGGCAAGTTTCTCGCTGGTGCCGGCGCTGATCTGTTTCGCCTGACGCATGTCATGGATGGTTTCGAACGCCAGATACGGGTAAACGGCGGTGGCGCCGTAGCCGATCAGCACGGCGCAATGATGCGGGTCGCGTGCGGTGGCGGTTTCGATGACGAGGTTGGCATCGGTGCGCAGCCCGTCCCGAATGAGCCGATGGTGAATCGCGCCGGTGGCCAGCAGGGCGTGGATGGGTAGGTTGTCGGCCGTGATACCGCGATCCGACAGCACCAGAACGACCTTGCCGCTGCGAACGAGCGCGACGGCGTCATCGCAAATGCGCTCGATGGCAGTATGAAGGCCTTCGTGCAGCGGATAGTCGAGTTGGATGCGTGCATGGACAAAATCCGGGTCGGTCTGGCCAAGCAGCGCCTTGAATTTTGCCTCACTTAAAATGGGCGTTTCCAACTGGAGCCGATGGGCATGTTCCGGGGTTTCGGCAAAGATATTGCGTTCGCGGCCGATTAAGGTTTCCAGCGACATGACGATCGCTTCGCGCAACGGGTCGATGGGCGGGTTGGTCACCTGAGCGAATTGCTGGCGGAAATAATCGTAGAGCGACCGCTGGGTCTGGGAGAGCACGGCCATTGGGGCATCGTCGCCCATGGAACCGATGGCTTCCTGGCCCTCTTCGGCCATGACGCGCAGGATCTGATCCCGCTCTTCGAAGGTGAGCAGGAACTCCTTTTCGTATTGACGCAGCGTGTCGGCATCGAAAGGGTCGCTGGTGAGCTTGCCTTCGTCCAGCGCGCTGACGAGGCGCACAGAATGCGCCTTCAGCCAGGCACGGTAGGGCTGGCGCTGCTTCATGAGGTCGTCGACCATCTGCGGTTTGAGCAGTTGGCCTTCCGCCGTGTCCACGGCGACAATCTGGCCGGGGCGGACGCGGCCTTTCTGCACGACGTCGGCCGGGTCGTAATCCCAGACGCCGATTTCGGAGGCCAGGGTGATGTGGTTATCCTTGGTGATGACCCAACGCGCAGGGCGCAGACCGTTGCGGTCCATGGCGCAGGCCACGGTGCGACCGTCGGTCATGACGATACCGGCCGGGCCGTCCCAGGGCTCGAGGTGCATCGAGTTGTATTCGTAGAAGGCACGCAGATCGGCGTCCATGTGTTCGATATTCTGCCAGGCCGGGGGCACGATCATCCGCATGGCGCGCAGCATGTCCACGCCGCCGGCCAGCAGTGCCTCAAGCATGTTGTCCATGGATGAGGAATCGGAGCCCGTGGTATTGACCAGCGGGGTGACGAGGCTCATGTCCGGAATCAGCGGGGTCGCGAATTTGGCCGAACGGGCCAATGCCCAGTTGCGGTTGCCGCGAATGGTATTGATCTCGCCATTGTGGGCGAGATAACGGAAGGGTTGAGCCAGTCGCCATTCCGGGAAGGTGTTGGTCGAGAAGCGCTGGTGGAATACGCATTGCGAGGAGGCTAGCGTGCGGTCTTGCAGATCGAGATAGAAGCCCGTCAGATCGTCGGGCATCATCAGACCCTTGTAGGAAATAACCTGAGCGGACATGGATGGCATATAAAATACCGGGTCGTCCGCGAGTTTCTTTTCCGTAATCCGGCGCGCGATATACAGTTTGGTGTCGAATTCGCGATCCGACAGCCCCTCGGGCGCATTGACGAAGACGTGCAGGATGTCGGGCCGCTGCGCGGCTGAGATTTCACCCAGTACGTCCGGGTTGGTGGGCACTGCGCGCCAACCCGCCACACTCAGGCCCTGGCCGGTGAGGGCGTCGGTCAGTGTGGTTTTGACGTGGGTAGCTACGGTTTCATCCAGACTGACAAAGGCCACGCCGACCGCGTAGTTCGTGTTCAGGGTTAATCCCAGGCGGGCCGCTTCGGTACGGAAAAACACGTCCGGTTTTTTCAGAAGGATGCCGCAGCCATCGCCCGATTTGCCGTCGGCCGAGATGCCGCCGCGATGGGTCATGCGTGCCAGGGCCTCAATCGCCGTCGATACCAGCGTGTGACTGGGTTGATCATTCATGTGGGCGATCAGGCCGAAACCACAGTTGTCTTTCTCGAAACTGGGGTGGTACAGGCCGGCGGTTGGGGCGCGATTCATCGGGGGCGTAACCTCTTCTCGTTTTCTATTGAGCACTTGCAATCGGATCTGCGCTGAGCGTTTCGGCGTCAGTCAGGACATGATTCGTGTTTTGACCGGGTCATCGTGATCAGGTCAGGCACGTACCGGGGAAATCGCAACTGTCTCGCGAATATAGCATCTCGGGCCGTATGTACGGACAAAATGGCATGGGATTTTAACGGCAGGGCGGCGGGCTGGCAAATATTCGGGAAATGCATCTGCCTGCGGTTTCTATGGGCGGGCGGAATGCTGTAATCCGGGGGCGGTCGATATCCGCTTTTTGCACGCGCATGGTGCGGCGGCGTGCCTGTTTGTGCACATAATCGCCCGGCATCTGCCGGGCTGGGTGACTTATTTAGGCGGCATGAATCCGAACTGATGATAGAGCGCCTGGGCTTCGGGGCTCAGCAGGAAGCTCATGAAATCCTTGGCTGCTTCGGGGTGGGGCGCATTTTTCATTTGACCGGCGGTATAGCTGACTTCCTGGTTGTCGGCAGCAGGAATTTCCACGATATCGGTCGCATGATGCGCGATCTTGGCGTGAAAATAAGCCTCGGTGTACCAGACGACCCCAGCATTGCACTGGTTTTCCATGATGCGGATCGGGGTCTCGCGATGGTGGACGTGGGTCAGGAAAGTAGTTCCGGCTGCCACCTTGTTCTTGTAGACCTCATCCACAAGCGCTTCACCGCCGGTTTTCTTCAGGGCCGGAATGATGGAACTCTTGGCGATGCCTTCCCAGGCAGGGTTCGGCATGCAGAGCTTCACATTGGGTTGTGCCAGGTCTTTGAGCCCGGTGATGTGATCGGGGTTGCCCTTTTGCGTCATGATGGCCAGTCGGTTCTTGGCGTAGACCTCTGTTTCGGTGAACCAATGGTCGTTGGTCTGCAGGCGCATGATGCTGCCATGGCCGGCGGTGAGTACGTCGGGTTGCAGGGTGATGTGCATGTTGCCCAGCAGGATGCCATTGCCCCGCTTGATGGCGGTGATGAGCCGGCCTGGCGGAAGCGTGAAGGCGACGACTCGCGGATATTGCGGATAGGCCTTGCTGAAGGCTTCCATGAGCCGATTGACCAGCATGTACTGGTTACCCGCAAAGAAGACGACGAGTTCAGGATTGTTGATATCACCATGGATATCGGGAACATTTTCCATACCGGGTACCGTAACCTCGGTCCCTGAGTATAAAGGTGCGCTCCAGGGCGGTTGAACTTCCAGCAGATTTTTTGGGTAGCTGTTCATGTACTTGCCCGTGCTTTCCGGCGAACTGGCGGGTGCTGCAAGCGCGGGTAGCGTGGCGCCAAGCAGGAGGCTGGAAAGAATGGCTGCATGAAGGGCGGTACGAGAAAAACGATGACGGATCATTGATATCTCCTGGTCAGCAGTTAGGCTGGCTCAAAATAAAAAGGCGCAACTGAATATAGTCGCGCCTTGTTACGTTTTGTACGCTAAGCAAGATCAAATTTGCCTATCGCGCTATCCCTTTTTATTTTCATGGGGCAAGCGCATCTGTTCGCGCCTTAGAATGCGGCGGTAACCTGCAGTGTCACCAGGCCCTTCACATCCTTGAGCTGATTGTTGACGGCCGTGGTTGTGGCGCTGTCCTTGCGGAAGGCATAGTCCAGAGTCACCCGGGTTTTCTTGTTGAAGTGATAGTTCACGCCGGTGGTCCAGGTTCTGAACTTGGCCTCGGGCGTCGGGCCGCTCATGATGCCCGTGTTGCGCTTGTAGGTGTCATAGCGCAGATCCAGCTCCCACTTGCTGTTCGGAATGTACCAGCCACCCTCGAGATAGCCGCCCGATGCCTTGTTGTCGTTGAAGATCGAGGCGGCGGTCGTGGTGCCATTGCCCGGGTTCTGTGCGCCCTGGAAGATCATGCCCTTGCCCCACATGTATTCGGCGGTGACGCGGAACGGCATTTTCAGGTAGGCGATGCCCGCGCCATAACGCTTGCGATCCTGTTCCTGGGTCGTGTTCCACACATCGTTGCGTTTACCGCCCTGATACCAAGTGAACATTTTCAGGCTAGGCTGGAAGGCGCCCTTCGCATTTTTGTCGAACAGATAGGCGGAGGACCAGTAAAGATAGAGGTCCTTGCTGTTGTTGGTGTCGGTCATATTGACGCCGTTCCCATTGCCCAGCATCACCGCATAGGTATGTTCCCAGTTGCCGACATCAAATGCATCGAATACCTGCGCACCCACGTCGCGGAATCCGCTGGATGGTTGTGAGTAGGCATTCATGTTGGCGTTCGGCGTGGCCTGAGGGGCGATGTTGCCTTGCCCTTTTGTTGGGAAACGCTCCTGGAGCATCTGATTGGTGACGTCGGTAAAGTTGACATAGGGGGACAGATTGATGCCCTGCAGTCCTTCTTCTGCGCCCGGGTACTTGAACAGACCCAGTCGAATACGGGCGCCCGGGATGTAGTTCAAGGTGACGCTGGCATCAGTCAGCTCAGGCTTGTAGCTGCCATAGGCGCCGCCATTGGTCAGGGCATTGTTGCCGAATTCGGTCAGGATGAAGTAGTTGATATGGCTGTCGAGCGGGAAACCGGTGCCCCGCACCCCGATTCGTGCACGCAGGATGTTGAAGGAGGACTGTGAATCCAGGCTGGGGCCGACCAGTTTAGGTGGAACGTATTTGCCGGCAAAGGCGTTGCTGAAGTCTTTCGAGTAGGTTGGCTGGATAAATCCCCAGACTTCCGCACGGGGTGCTGTCTCGGCTGGCTCTGTGCCTTGAAGCATGATCCAGTTTGCTGCATGTGCGCTGGGCATGGCGGCAAGAATGCCGGCGCAAAGGCTTGTCAGCGCCAGGTAGCGTTGGATTTTCTTATTTGTTGTTTGCGGTTTCATGAATGGTTCCTTGACTGTTTTTTTAATGAACGTTTTTAACCAGGTTATTAGGGCGAGGATCAGGGGCGAGCGACGAAAAATCCGGCCTTGTTCAACTCAACCATGCGCACGATTCCAGCCGGAACGATGTGTGCAATGGGATTCAGTTCCGGCGGGTGACCCAGTTGCTTGGCCATGGCCGCGATGGTGTTGTCGCAGGCGCTGAATCGCACACCGGCGGCAGCCAGTTCATCGATGCGCTGGCTATTGGCGTTGTCTTTAAACAACAAACGCAAACCGGGGCCGAATGCGACCACTTCGATATCAATCTTGTCCTGCCCATAGAACTTGAGCAGGTTGTGGGCAACATTCAGAACCAGGTCCTGTTTTTCAGCGCTACCGTCGCTAATTTGCAAAGCGACACGGGTCTGAGCAAACGGTTTTTCCTGAAGAATCTGGGTGACAGATTCAGCATTTTCATTGGCTTGGGCTAGTCCGGAAGCGGTGAGGGCTGCGGCCAAAAGCAACGCAATTGGTGTTATCCGCGATAGATGGATCATTGTTAACTCCTGGTGGTCTGTGACGTCTTTTTAATCCCCCGTTTACTGCGGGTTCACGCACCATGACGAAACCGTGAAATCGTTTATTCCAGTGTTAATTTTTATGGCATAACTGGTTTTTATGATTTGTTAATGGCATGAAAACAACGGACAGATTTGGCCGTGAAAAACAGCTGTGTTCGGGAGGCTGGGGCTTGGCAGATTTGCCGAGGAGAAAGTGACGTGGAGACGGTGCGGATGAGAAAACAAAAGGGGGGGGCAAAAAAGGCGCATCTGAACGAAGTCAGCTGCGCCTGGAGTGAGGTGACGTCTTAGCCCGGTTCCTTGTCGGCTAAGACGTCGATGTCATCCTTGAAAATCAATCATTGATTTTTGTCCGTGAACTAGAAAACAGCAGTCACCTGCAAGGCCAGCAGGCCTTTAACATCCTTCAACTGATTGTTGACCGGCGTGAATACGGAGCTGTCCTTGCGAATTGCATAGTCCAGCGTGACCCGCGTCTTTTTGTTGAAATGGTAGTTCACGCCAGCGGTCCAAGTGTTGAACTTGGCCTCAGGGGTGGCGCCCGTCATGATCCCCTTGTTGCGCTTGTAGGTGTCATAGCGCAGAT
Organism: Halothiobacillus sp.; assembly: GCA_035531235.1. GTDB lineage: Bacteria > Pseudomonadota > Gammaproteobacteria > Halothiobacillales > Halothiobacillaceae > Halothiobacillus. The sequence goes on from DATKTJ010000128.1 coordinate 10,916, forward strand.
CCAACTCCCACTTGGTGTTGGGAATGAAGTAACCGCCCTCGATATAACCACCGGCAGCCTTGTTGTCGTTGAACATGGTCTGCGGGTTCTGTTGTCCCTGGAAGATCATACCCTTGCCCACCATGTATTCGGCGGTGACACGGAACGGCTTTTTGAGGTAGGAGATACCTGCGCCATAACGCTTGCGTTCCTGCTCCTGCGTGGTGTTGTAGGCATCGGTGCGTTTGCCGCTCTGATACCAGGTGAACATCTTCAGGCTGGGGCGGAAGGGGCCCTTGGCGCTCTTGTCGAACAAGTAGGCAGAGGACCAGTAAAGATAGAGATCCTTGCTGCTGTTGTTGTCGGTCATCTGCATGCCATGACCGTTACCCAGCATTGCCGCATAGGTGTGCTCCCAGTTGCCGACATCAAATGAGTCAAAAACCTGTACGCCCACATCGCGGAATGCACCGGCGGGCGCCGAGAAGGCATTCATATCCGCATTGGGTACGGGCTGGGGTTTGATATTAACTTCGCCGTTTGTCGGGAAGCGCTCAAGCAGCATCTGGTTGGTCACGCCGGTGTAGTTGATATACGGGAATGCGGCGATGCCCTGCAGGCCTTCCTCGGCACCGGGGTACTTGAACAGACCCATGCGGACGCGAGCGCCAGGAATATAGTTCAGGGTGACGCTGGCATCAGAAAGATAGGGTTTGTAGCTGCCGTACTTGCCACCATTGGTGATGGCATTGTTGCCGAACTCGGTCAGGATGAAGTAGTTGACCTTGTTGTCCAGCGGGAAGCCGGTACCCCGAACGCCAATTCGCGCACGAATGATGTTGAACGAAGACTGGGAGTCGAGGCTCGGACCGATCAGTTTCGGCGGCACATATTTGCCTGCGAATGCGTCACTGAAGTCCTTCTGATAGGTGGGCTGGATAAAGCCCCAGACTTTCGCGCGGGCCGCGTTGTCGGCCGGCTCGGTGCCCTGCAGCATCAGCCAGTTGGCAGCATGGGCGCTGGGCATGGCCGCAAACAGGCCGGCGCACAGCGTGGTCAACGCCAGGTATCGCTGAAACTTCTTGTTGGATTTTTGTAATTGCATGGGTGATGGTTCCTTCTGTTTTTAATAGGATTTCTTGGTGGTGGGTTACGGACGGGCGACGAAGAACCCGGCCTTGTTCAGTTCGACCATGCGCACGATCCCGGCTGGGACAATGCGGGCAATCGGGTTGAGCTCAGGCGGGTGACCCAGTTGTTTGGCCATCGCCGCGATGGTGTTGTCGCAGGCGCTGAACCGCACGCCGGCAGCTGCCAGTTCCTGAATGCGTTGCGTGTTGGCGTTGCCTTTGAACAGCAAGCGCAGGCCGGGGCCGAATGCCACGATTTCAAGGTCGACCTTGTCCGGCCCGTAGAACTTGAGCAGGTTGTGGGCAACATTTAGGACCAAGGTTTGTTTTTCAGCACTGCCATCGCTGATCTGCAGGGCTACACGCGTTTGCGCAAAGGGTTTGGCCTGAATGGCGGCTGCGACCGTCTCTGCATTGGGGTTGGCCTGGGCCAAGCCGGATGCGGCAAGGGATGCGGCCAAAAGCAGTGCGATTGGCGTTATCCGTGACAAATGAATCATTGTTAACTCCTGGTGGTGAGTGACATTTATTTAATCCCCCATTTACGTTGGGTTCACATAACACGACGAGACCGTGTTTGTGTTTATTCCAACGTTAATATTGATGGGTGTATTAATTTTTTATGACGGATGGGGGGAATGAAAACACAAGGCGTTACGTCACAATGGTATAGCGATAAAAAAATGAACAAGGGTGGGGTAGGCATCAGTGGGTATATCGACATTTTTGTTTCGGCGGCTTTCCTTTGCCGGGCGGCTTGATGAGTTGCGTCCCCGGATGTACCGGCTGGCCTTTTCCTGGAGTAAGGACGCCTTCCTGGCGGACGACCTCGTGCAGGAGGCGATGATCCGGGCACTGCAGAAACAGTCACAGCTTCGGGATGATGAACTGCTGGATCGGTGGGCGATCCGAATTCTGGCGAATATCTGGTTGGACCACGTGCGAAGCCGCCCGCGCGAGGAAAATATCGACGATATGCTGGACACGCTGTGCATGGACGATACGCAGTCGCCCGACTGTATTCATTGTCGCGATGAAATGATTGAATGCGTGCGCCGCGCCATTATGAGTTTGCCGGAGATGCAGCGCATCGTGGTGACCCTGGTGGATCTTGAGGAATTTTCCTATAAAGAAACCGCCACGATTCTCGATCTCCCGGTCGGTACGGTGATGAGCCGTCTGTCGCGTGGCCGCCAGGCACTCAGGGAGCTCCTGATCGAACGTCCACAACTCGAGACGCAAGAGATTGCGTCTTCAGGGCGACATTTGAGGAGGGTGATATGAGTTACTTACGACATCGATTGAATTCGGATCAGATTTCCGATGAAGAAGTTCATGCGTTTGTTGATGACGAGCTGATTATCGAGGATCGGCAGCGGGTGAGGTCAGCCGTCAAACAGAACCCGGAATTGACGCAAATGATCTGCGATATCGATCAGATCCAGGATTGGGTGCGGGAGGCCTACCAATCGATTCCGCCGCCGCCCAAACGTCTGGTCCGGGTGCGTGCTCTCGCGCTCATGCCGACCGCTGTTGCGGCGGTCGCCCTGCTGATTGTCGGAGCCATGGCGGGCTGGGTTGCCAGTTCCCTGTCACATTCCGCTCCGGGGGGCGATTCGGGTATCGTGTCGATGCAACAGGCTTCTGGCGCCGCTCAGGTCACGGTGTCATCGCTTATGGCAACCGCACAGCATCGCAATGTCCTGTTACGTCTGGGATCGGATTCACCCGCAAAGTTCCGTGAAACCCTGCGGGTTGCAGAGCGGGTTCTTGAAAATTCGTCCCGGGATCCGGGGTTTCAACTGGAGGTGCTCACCAATTCGGATGGGCTGAACTTCCTGCGTTCCGGAACAACGCCTTATGCGCTTCAAATCGAAGCACTGATGACGAAATATCCCAATGTTCATTTCATGGTTTGTGGTACCAGCCTGGAAAAACTCAAGGAGAGCGGCAAGAGTACGAATTTGCTGCCCCATGTAACCGTGACCGATTCGGCCGTTGAGCAGGTAGCCCATCGCATACGCCAGGGTTGGACGTATCTGTCGATCTGAGTGCGCGTGCGCTGCGCGCAAAAGGGCGACCCTTGGCAGGGTCGCCCTTTTTTATTGTCCGCGGGTTACTGGCGGCAAGCTATTTGGTGAGCACCTGATCGATCGCGTTGAAGCTTCGTGGGTAGGGTTTGATCTGGCGGAGCTGCTCGGGCAGTTTGGCAATGGCCTTGCGGGCTTCGGTCAGCGAGTTGAAATCCCCTACGGTGACGGTGTAGAGCATTTGATCCTTGGGCCGTTGTGAAAAGATGCGCCAGTCCGTGAGGTTTGTGGCGGCTTCATGTTTGCGTATGAAGCTGATGGCGGCCTTGGTGTCGGTGAATGCACCGAGTTGGAGGGTGGCGTGGTTCTTTGGCTGGGCGTGATACCACGCATTGTCAGTGCCGGTGATCTTGGCGGACTCAACAGGGTGCTGGCGGGGCGTCGCTGTTTGTTTATGGGCTTCGTGGGCCGGGGGAGTGTGCTTGACGGTCGCCTGGGTTTGTGGTGTTTTTTCTGGTGCTGTTTTTTCCAGAGCGTGGCTCGGAGCCGGCGTATTCGATGGGGGCATTTCGGGCGCTTTAGTGGCGTCGATTGCCGGTGGCGTCGGTGTGACTCCTGTGGTCGGTTGCTCAGTCGTTGCCCCTTTCGTTGCGGATTGAGGGGTGGGCACCGGTTCCAGGTGGTTGCTGGCTGGTGCCGCTGTGGTCAAGGACGTTTCCGGAGCGCCCGCCTTGCCGATTTCGCCATCGTTCGGTAGCGGGTTGCCTGCCTGGGGCGTGGCCGTTGCCACTTCGGAGGGGGGCTGGCTCGTTGTTGCGGACGGGGCCGCTTGTTCGAGCGGGAGGTTTTTGGTGCTTGGGCCTTTGTCCGAGGTGCGTGTTAACAGCGCAAAGCCACCAAAACTGACGATTGCCACACTGAAGGCCGCAATGATCAACAGGGTCGGGTTGAAGGGGCGGCGGGGCATTTTTCCCGGCTGAGGTGCGGCCACTCCCCCCTCTCCCTTGAGGCTGGCGACCAAGGCTTCTTCCTTGGGGCTTTCTTTGTAGGTAGCCTGCTTCGGCGTGGCGTGTGGGGCGGGCGTGGTTTCCGGGACGGTGTTGGCAAAGGCGGCATCAAGCAGCAGGCACTGGTGCATGTCGCCCTGCATGTCAGCCAATTCCGGTTCTGTACGCAGATGTTCGGTGAGGTCAATCTCACCCGTCAGGAGGAACAGCAGATGGTTGGGGGCAAGTTCATGGGCAGCGCGCAGCATGAGCAGCAACTCAGGCCAGGATTCGGTATCGAGCCAGGCGTTGGTATTCTCGATGATAACCAGCATCCGGCCTTGGGCGGTGAGTGCCTCGTGGACGGCGGAAGCCAGCTGACGCGGCGACTCTATGCCGGGCGACAGTTGCAAGGCCTCGGTGACCAGGGAAATGATTTCCTGGGGCTGATTGCCCGGTTGTGCGGTGATGGCCAGTGTTTCGATACTGTCTGGTAAGCGTTCGGCGACCAGTTCGACGAAATCGTGTCGTTCCTGGGGCGAAGCGCTTTCGACAACGATCAGCCGGTCTGCATATTTCACCAGCTGGGCAATGAGGTTGGCTTGTTCGAGTGCGTGTTCTTGTGCGGTATTCATGGGGCCTATTCGCTGTCGGTGAATGGAAGAGGTTCGGACAATTCGGACGCGTCGCCCGCATGGGTGGCGCGCAAGGTTTCCATAATGAGATTTTCCGGCGTCTTGTCGGTCATCAGGGCCGAGCCCAGACCGTGCATCAGAACCAGTCGCAAGCGACCACTTTGCACCTTTTTGTCACTGTTCATCAAGCTGCGTATCGTTTCGACCGGGAGTTCGGCCGGGCTGCGAATCGGCAAGCCGGCGGCGGCCACAATTGTTTGTACTCGGTGCAGGTCGCTGGTGCTGATCCATTCGAGCCGATGGGAGAGGTCGGCGGCCATGCACATGCCCGCGCCGACGGCTTCACCATGCAGCCACTTGCCGTACCCCATGCCCGCCTCAATGGCGTGACCGAAGGTGTGGCCGAGGTTCAGCAGGGCGCGCAGACCGCCCTCACGTTCGTCCTGATTGACGATGTCGGCCTTGATGGCGCAGGAACGGGTAATGGCATGGCGGAGTGCTTTTTCATCACGCGCCCGCAGTTTGGGCAGATTCGCTTCGATCCAGTCGAGAAAGTCGGTATCCCAGAGTAGACCGTATTTGATGATCTCGGCCAGACCGGCCGAAAGTTCGCGTTCGGGCAGTGTGTCCAGCGTCCGGATATCGGCTATCACACAGCGAGGCTGATAGAAGGCCCCGATCATGTTCTTGGCGCGGGGGTGGTTTACACCGGTTTTGCCGCCGACAGAGCTGTCGACCTGGGACAGCAGGGTGGTCGGGATCTGAATGAAAGGGACACCCCGCTGATAGCAGGCGGCGGCAAAGCCCGTGATGTCGCCGATAACGCCGCCACCCAGGGCGATCAGTGTGGTCTGGCGGTCGCAGTGCGTGTCGACCAAGGCATCGAAAATGGTGGACAGGGTATCGAGCGACTTGTACTGCTCGCCATCGGGTAGGACCACAAGTCCGACGTTCTTGAAGCGCGCCAGGCCGGTACGCAAGGCCTCGGCGTAGAGCGGGGCGACGGTGGTGTTCGAAACGATGACGGCCTGTTCGCCCGGAATGTGCCGTGCCAACAACTCGGTTTGCTGGATCAGATCCGTGCCGATGTAGATCGGGTAACTTCGGTCGCCCAGATCAACATTCAATGTAGCGGTATTTGCCAGCGGACGGTCTTCGGACATATCAGCAACCTTCATGCGAAAAAATCAAATTTCCAACAGGGCGCCTCTGATTAACACCTTTTCGGCCATGGCGGCATTAACCAGCGGTTCCTTGGGACGAAACTATATCAGGAAGCCCGGCAGCCGGTGCATGGCGTGCATCAAGCCTGTCATGTCTATCGCCTGCGTGACATTGTTCGCGGGTTAGCGATGGGCGGGCATCCATCCCCCCGAGCCGTGCAGCAGGACCAATCGTGTTTGGTAGGCTTGTGTCTGGCCCGCCTTGAAATTTCCGAATTGCAGCACCAGGCCGATCTGTCCCATGGTACCGAGCATGCCCGCGCCGGAGGACGGCACCTGCAGTGACTGGGCGAGCTGCTCCGCACTTTTTTTGAACAAAAGGGTGGCGTTGACGTCGACGAGCCATTGCTGCCCTTGTTCGGCTGCGTTCAATGAATCGATGCTTTGAACGATCACGACTTTGCCGGAGGGGTCGATCTGATCCTGCAGGATTTGCCGAACAGTGTCCTTGTCCGGCCCATGGCTGAAGAATCCGCATCCCGTCAGTGCGAACAAGGCGAGCACGATAAAGGTGCGAGACAGGGGGCGAAAAAAGGACATATCCGGCTCCTTGGTTTTTCCGTTTATTGTTCGGCCTGGCCGCGAATGCCAGCCTTCAGATTATCCCAGTGCGCCCAGTTTTCGTTACCGGGCGGCATCTGGACATGGAAGCCCAAGGCGTCGATATGCCGGCGAATGGTGGCCGTGTCGCTGAGTGCCAGGCGCCGGTCGGCAGACAGGTCGAGGGTCATGACCATCTGCAAGATGCCAAAGGGCGCAAGAATGGTGGCATCCAAGGTGTCCGGCGCCGTCTCCGAAGGAACGAACAGGAATAAATCGGCTTTTTTGCTGCTTTTGTAGACGGTGCACTGCATGGTGGTATGGATTTTATGATGTTCAGGACAACGCATAGTAGCGGAAATAAATTCCGGTTGGTGTTTCCGCCATCGGGAACGGAGGGATTTGTGCGAGGATGCGCTTCATGAATAAATCATGGATATCCTCCTTGCGCGACATTCTCACCTCGCGTCGGGAGCTGGCGGTCTTGTTTCTGGGGTTCTCCTCGGGGCTACCTTTGCTGCTGAGTTCCGGAACCCTTCAAGCTTGGCTGGCGGTCAGTCAGATCAAAACGGAAACCATCGGGCTGTTTGCGCTGGTGGGGCTGCCCTATACGCTGAAATTCTTGTGGGCGCCGCTGATTGATCGCTTCAGCGCACGTTGGCTGGGCCGACGGCGGAGCTGGATACTTCTGATGCAACTGGCCATTGCCGGTGTGTTGTTCCTGATGGCGTTAACGAATCCGGAACGTCAACTCTGGGGGCTTGCCCTGCTGGCCTTGTTGTTGGCGACCTTGTCTGCCACGCAGGATATTGCGATCGATGCCTGGCGAACCGATACCCTGACGGCCGAGGAGCGCGGGTTGGGCGCTGCGATTTTCGTGCTTGCCTACCGAGTGGGCATGATCGTGGCGAACAGCGTGGCACTGGTGGTGGCCCAGTATTATGGTTGGCCGGTGACTTATTTCGTCATGGCGTTCCTGATGAGCATCGGTATTGCCGCCACACTGCTAGCCCCCGAGCGGGATACGGCCCACTTGGCGCCGACGAGCCTGAGCGAAGCAATCGTGGGTCCGATGCGGGAGTTTTTTCAGCGCAAGGACGTCTGGGCGCTGTTCGCGCTGATCGTGCTGTACAAGTTCGGCGATGCGTTTGCCAGCGCGCTTTCGACGACGTTTTTGATTCGCGGTGCTGGTTTTTCGCTGGCGCAGATCGGCCTGATCAACAATGGCCTGGGGCTGACGATCACGATTGTTGGCGGTTTGTTGGGCGGCGCCTGGATGGTCAAGATGGGCCTGTATCGCTCCCTGATGACGTTCGGTATTTTGCAGGCGGTGACCAATTTGGGTTATGCCGTTTTGGCGCTGGTCCCGAGCCTGGGTTTGATGGTGCCCGTCATTGCGCTGGAGCACTTTACCGGTGGCCTGGGCACAGCCGCCTTTGTGGCTTTGCTGATGGCGGCCTGCGATGCCCGTTATTCCGCCACGCAGTTTGCGCTGCTCTCCGCTCTGGCAAATTTGGGGCGGGTTTATCTCGGTCCGGTGGCGGGATTTACAGCGGCCTCGCTGGGGTGGCCGCTGTTTTTCATCATCACGTTCCTGGCTTCTTTGCCGGGACTCTGGTTGCTATATCGAATGAAGCCGATGATCGTGAAACTGGATTCCAGGGGGATCACGGATTAACGTCCTCGCCAACCCATCGCGCCACGACGGCGTTGGTCAGCGGTTGCCTATAGGATTCGAGGTCTGGTCGCGCGGGCTGTATGGCCAGATGTTGTTAATATTTTTGATCAATAAACGTTGGTTTGCTGAAGATGTTTTCTGCAACTTGCGTAGGGGGAGCCATGACGCAGCCGACACAAACCTTGCTGCCGGATGAGGATGTGCACGCGGCCATGCGTGCCATGTCGGGATATATCGATATCACGACAGAAGACTTTCGAGAAATTTATACACTGGCTCATGAACATGCCGTCAAGCGCTTGTTCGGCCAGATGGATGTGGCGCACTTGATGCGGCGGGATTTATCCGCCTTGCACCCAGAGCAGACTCTGACCGCTGCCGCTGAGCAGATGGCCCTGATGCATGCGCACACGTTGCCGGTCATTGATGCAGATGGACGGGTTCTTGGTGATGTCAGCGAGTGGAATTTTCTGCAGGGCTACGGTGCCGATACCTTTTTCTTTCTGGTGTTCCGCCTGATGGCGCATGACCAGCGGTTCGTCGATTACTGCAATCGTACGCATGTCGGCGAGGTCATGACCCGTCCGGCCACCGCCTTGCTGGAGGACGGCAGTTTTGTCGATATTGCGCGCGCCTTTCATGCGGTCGAGGAAAAGCGCCTGCCGGTTGTGGATGCCGAAAACCGTTTGATTGGCGTGGTGCTGCGTCGGGATTTTCTGCAGCAGTTTCATCTGGATGACTGGCTGTGAGTGCCGCTCGTGATCAACGTGGAACATCGCCGCCTTCGTACTGGCGGAAATGGCGAGGCCGAGCACATGGATCACCGCCCCGAGTGGATTGGCGTGAGATGCTTTGGTCGGGGATCGGCGGGTTTCTGGGTTTGCTCGCGATTAGTGGATGTGCGCTGGCGCTTTCCGGGCTGGATCGAGTGATGGTGATCGGCTCCATTGGCGCATCGGCCGTGCTGGTCTTTGGCGCTGTTCGCAGCCCCTTGGCCCAACCCCGCAACCTGGTGGGCGGGCACTTCTTGTCCGCATTGATCGGGGTGAGCGTACATCTTGTCGTCAGCGGGTCGTCATGGGGGGGCGTGATCGCGCCCGCGTTGGCGGTTGGCTTGGCGATTGCGCTCATGCACCTCACCCGAACGCTGCATCCGCCGGGTGGCGCTACCGCCTTGGTCGCGGTCATCGGCAGCGATAAGATTCATGAAATGGGGTATTGGTTTGTCCTGTTTCCAGGGCTCGTGATGCCGCTTGTGCTGTTACTGGTGGCATTGGTGTTCAACAATCTGATTCCCCGGCGGGCCTATCCGGAGTATTGGGTGTGAATATGCCGTGGCGCAGGGGTGCAGTGTTAAAGTTTCAGGGGATTTGGCCGATAGCATCACTATCCGATGGTGTGGTTCGGGGCGCTCAGCGGGAGGCCGGGTCACGGTGCATGACTTAAATTACAATAAGGAATCAGTCTGATGAGTAGTTGGATTGCCGGTTTTTCAATCGCCAAAAAAAATCTGTTTGGTTATGGCTTGATTTTGCTGCTGATGTTTTCCATGGCTGTGCTGACGTACTTCAACATGGGGCGCGTGCAGGGCGTAGCGGATGAGGTGATCTATCAGCGGCAACCTGCCGCGTTCGCAGCGGATGCGGTGCGGGTTCAGATCGAGCGAGCCATGGCCTCGGTGGGGTTGTTTCTGCAAAGCAAAAGCGGTCAAGATCGAAAGAGTTTTGACGATTCCATCGCCGGGGTGACGACGGCTCAGACCTCGCTCAAGAAGTTTTCGGGCAAGAGCTATACGGAACTGGATGAGCAGCTGAAGGCGTTTGTTTCCGACGCGAACGAGGTCATGAAAGTCTCCGCCGATGACAAGCTCAATCTGCCCGCGATGGAGTATGCAAATCAGTATGTGAATCCCAAGGCCATCCAGATTTCCGGATTGATGGGCACCTTGATCAGTGCGGAGGCGGATGCGGATGCCAGTGTGGGGGGGGGGCGCCGCAATCTGGTGCTTGATCTGGCCCGTGCTCGTGGGGATTGGGGGGATGTCATGGCCGGACTGCGGGGTTTCATGGCGTTCCGGAGTCCGGCCTTGGAACACAATTTCGACCTGTACTCCGCCGAGGTGTTGAAGCGCGTTCAGACGATCAACAAGGACTACGCCAGTCAGCTGACGTTCGAACAGCAGGATGCCATTGATCAGCTTCTGAAATTGTTGCCCGATTTCATCGATCAGGCACAGAAAGCTTTCGCCATCCACAAGTCGGATAAGTGGCGGATGGATGCCTATCTCGTGCGGACCAAACTCGACCCGGCTTTCAATCAGGTGGAGAAAACCGTTGAAACGATTGTGCAGGGCGAGCGGGGTCGGATTCACGAACAATCCCAGACGCTGAATGCCACCATTTCCCAGACTATGCTGGGCCAGGTCGGTCTGGTGATTCTGGGGATCGTGGTGGTTGGCATTCTGGCGATGTTGTCGATCCTCGGGGTGTCCTCCCCCCTGCGCCGGGTGGCCGAACGGATGCGCGACATTGCGGAAGGGGAAGGCGACCTCACCAAGCGCCTGCCGGTTACCGGCAAGGATGAGATCGCCGAAGTCAGCCGGGCATTCAATACCTTTGCTGAAACCGCGCATAATCTGGTCACTCAGGTGGTGGAAACCACCCGCTCTCTGGCCGATTCGGCAGATCGCCTGACGGCTTCCTCCGAGCGGGGCCAAGAGGGAGCCCGGCGGCAGGCACAGGATACGGACTCGCTGGTCACCGGGATGAGCCAGACACTCGAGGCGGCTCAGGAGGTGGCGCAGAGCGCGGAAGTGGCCAGTGCATCGGTACAGGAGGCCAACGAAAAACTGCATGAGGGCATGGGCAAGGTGCAATCGAGCACCCGGAGTGCCGAGCAACTCGATACCGCCCTGTTGCGGGCGGAAGAAAAGATTCACCAGCTCTCGGTGCAAAGTCAGACGATCGGCAAGGTGCTGGACGTGATTCGGGGGATCGCCGATCAGACCAACCTGCTGGCCTTGAATGCGGCGATTGAAGCAGCGCGGGCTGGCGAACAGGGGCGTGGGTTCGCGGTCGTGGCCGAGGAGGTTCGTTCTCTCGCCACCCGTACCCAGGAATCCACTCGGGAAATTTCCACAATTATCGGTCAGCTTCAACATGGTGCGCATGATGCGGTAGAGGCCATGGGCGAGGGGCGCGGTGTCAGCCATGAAAGCCTGGACGCCATTACCGAAGCCAATGCGATGTTGACAATCATCGCTCAGTCGTTCGACCAGTTGAGCGACATGAACGCCCGAATTGCGGCGGCAGCGGAAGAGCAGACGGCCGTATCAAGCGGGATGAAGCAGAATATCGAATCCATCAATGGCACGGCGGGCGAAACGGCCAAGGCCGCCGCACAAACGGCCGCAGCGGGTTCCGAAGTTTCACGACAAGCGAAGACGCTTGCCGAGCTGGTGCGTCAGTTCAAGATCTGACGTCCTCCTGAGATTTTCGCGTCAGAAGTGGACGCCCAATGGCCCGGATTTCCGGGCTTTTTTTTGCCGGGTGTTGATCGAGGATCTGGGGATTCCGGGCGACGGGAGTCGTGGGATCCGCGACCTGTTCGGGGGTTTTGCCGCTGGTCGGGGTCAGATGTGGCACACTATGTCCGGGTGCACCCCGGTGTAGGGCCGCTGCCGGATTTCCGGTTCGATCTCGCCCGTCGATCATTAATCCCTTCAGGGGGTTAAAACGGGATCGAATCCGACCGTATGATTACCAAAAGAGCCATGAAACTATGAGCGAAGCGACAAGCAAGGTGTCCACCTTGCGCAAATGGCTGATGGCCGGGATTCTGGTCTGGGCGCCACTGGCCATCACTTTCTGGGTGATCAATGCCGTGGTCGGTTTTATGGATCAGACCCTCTTGCTTTTGCCCCCGAACTATCGGCCGGAACATCTGTTCGGTTTTAATGTGCCCGGTCTCGGCGCGATCCTCGCCGTGTTTCTGGTGTTGTTGACCGGCGCGTTGGTGGCCAACTTTCTGGGGCGCAAGCTGGTGGCCCTCGGTGAATCGGTTCTGCACCGCATCCCGTTGGTTCGCAGTGTTTATTCTGCCGTCAAACAGGTCATCGAGACTTTTGTCTCGCAGGACTCCCGTTCGTTCCGCAAGGTCGTTCTGGTCGAGTATCCCCGCAAGGATTGCTGGTCGTTGGCCTTTCTGGCGGGGGATCCGATTGGCGAGGTGCAGGAGAAAACAGCACAACACCTGACCACAGTGTTTGTGCCGACGGCGCCGAACCCCACTTCCGGCTTTGTCATCATGGTGCCCGCACATGAAATTATCGAGCTGGACATGACCATTGAGGAAGGCTTTCGAATGGTGATTTCCCTGGGGGTAGTCGTGCCGCGCGGCAATAAAAAGCCCATGACGGTGTCGGAAGAAGCGCCCGCTGCGCTCGAAAATCCCCCCGTATCCGGCTAATATGCCGCCTTTTACCGAACTAATGTACGGACCTTGCCGATGAACATGCCGCAAAACTTTCCCCTGAACGCCCGAAGCCACACCTGTGGCCAGGTTGATCTGGCCGTGCTAGATCAAGAAATCAAGCTGGTGGGCTGGGTCAACCGCCGCCGCGATCATGGTGGCGTGATTTTCGTGGATCTGCGCGATCGGGATGGCATGGTGCAGATCGTGTTCGACCCAGATGATCTGATGGTCTTCGGCATGGCGGAAAGCCTGCGCAGTGAGTTTGTCATTCGGGTGATCGGCAAGGTGCGTCGCCGTCCGGCCGGGACAGAAAACCCGAATATCGTCAGCGGTCAGATTGAGGTGCTGGGGCTGGGGCTCAGTATTCTGAATCGTTCCGAGCCCTTGCCGTTTCAGCTCGACGATGAGCGGGTCGCAGAAGAGCATCGCCTGCGTCATCGCTATCTCGACCTGCGTCGGCCTGAAATGCTGGCCAAGCTGCGCCTGCGCCATCAGGTGACCCGCGCCATGCGCGAATACCTCGACAATGCCGGCTTCATCGATGTGGAAACCCCGGTGCTGACCCGCGCCACGCCCGAAGGCGCGCGCGACTATCTCGTGCCGTCGCGGACGCATCCCGGTGAGTTCTTCGCCTTGCCGCAGTCGCCCCAGCTCTTCAAACAGTTGTTGATGGTGGCAGGCCTGGAACGCTACTACCAGATCGTCAAATGCTTCCGGGATGAGGATCTGCGCGCCGATCGCCAGCCGGAATTCACCCAGCTCGATATTGAAACGAGCTTCATGGACGAACAGGAAGTGATGGCCCTGATCGAGGACATGATGCGGCATCTCTTTGCCCGCACGGTTGAGATCGCTTTGCCTGATCCGCTGCCGCGTCTGACCTGGGCCGAGGCGATGCGACGGTTTGGTTCCGACAAGCCGGATTTGCGGATTCCGCTGGAACTGGTCGATGTGGCGGATTTGCTGGTCGATGTCGATTTCAAGGTGTTTTCCGGCCCGGCCACCGATCCGCGCGGTCGGGTTGCCGCGCTGCGCGTGCCCAAGGGTAATGCCCTACCGCGCAGCACGATCGACGACTACACCAAGTATGTATCGATTTTCGGTGCCAAGGGGTTGGCCTATATCAAGGTCAACGATGCACAAGCAGGCCGTGAAGGGCTGCAGTCTCCGATCCTGAAGTTCCTGACGGATGAGGCCATTGCCGGAATCATGTCGCGTACCGGTGCCGAAACCGGCGATCTGATCTTCTTCGGCGCGGACAAGGCCAAGATCGTTAACGAGGCGCTGGGCGCCCTGCGGGTCAAGCTCGGGCATGACATGGGGATTGTGGAATCGGGCTTCCGTGCACTGTGGGTGACCGAGTTCCCGATGTTCGAGTACGACGAGAAGGAAGGGCGTTACTACGCCCTGCACCACCCCTTCACCGCGCCGAATCTGGACGATATCGAATTGCTGGAAACCCAGCCCGAGGTCGTGCGCTCACGTGCCTATGATTTCGTGCTGAATGGCTATGAACTCGGCGGCGGCTCGGTGCGTATCCACGATCAGGCGCTGCAAAAGCAGATTTTCGGGCTGCTGGGTATTTCGCCCGAACAGGCCGAAGAGAAGTTCGGATTCCTGCTCGATGCGCTCAAGTATGGCGCACCACCGATGGCCGGGGTGGCCTTCGGTCTGGATCGGGTTGTGATGTTGATGAGCGGCTCGAACTCGATTCGCGAAGTCATCGCCTTCCCCAAAACCCAGTCGGCCGCTTGCCCGCTCACCAATGCGCCGGGCGAAGTCGACGAGGCGCAATTGCGTGAACTGTCGATTCGGGTGCGTAAACCGGTGGTTGAGAAAGACGAGGCCAAAAAGGCGTAAGTCTCAAAAGCCGGAGACCTCCGCCCGAATTAAAAGGCCCGCATACGCGGGCCGTTTCTACAAAAAAGCCCAGCATCCATTACCGGTGCTGGGCTTTTTTATTGGGGCGTACCCCGGCCAGATATTCCCGTTAGATATCCCGGAGCAGGGCGTTGATGCCGACCTTGCTGCGGGTTTTGGCATCGACCTTCTTCACGATGACTGCGCAGTAGAGGCTGTATTTGCCGCATTTGGAGGGCAGATTGCCGGAAACGACGACCGAGCCAGCGGGGACGCGGCCATAGTGGACCTCGCCCGTTTCGCGATCATAGATCTTCGTGCTCTGACCGATATAGACGCCCATCGAGATCACCGCGCCTTCCTCGACGATCACACCTTCAACGACTTCGGAGCGCGCGCCGATGAAACAGTTGTCTTCGATGATGGTCGGGGACGCTTGCAGGGGTTCGAGTACGCCACCGATACCGACGCCGCCGGACAGGTGCACATTCTTGCCGATCTGGGCACAGGAACCAACCGTCGCCCAGGTATCGACCATGGTGCCTTCATCGACATAGGCGCCGATGTTCACATAAGAGGGCATCAGGACCGCACCCTTGGCCACGAAGCTGCCGTGACGGGCAACGGCGTTCGGGACGACGCGAATGCCGGCTTCCTCGAAGCGAGCCTGATCCCAGTTGGCAAACTTGGTGGGCACCTTGTCGAAATAGCGCAGATCGCCGCTTTCAACCACTTGATTTGGGTTGAGGCGGAACGAGAGCAGCACGGCCTTTTTCAACCATTCGTTGACGACCCAGTCACCCACACCGCGGCGTTCGGCGACGCGCAGCGTACCGCTGTCGAGCATGCCCAATACGGTATTGACAGCGTCACGGACAGTCTGAGGGGCCTGGTTCGGGGTAATGTTCGCGCGGTCTTCGAAGGCGGTTTCAATGAGCGCTTTGAGGGTGGGCAGATCAACAGTGTGATTCATGATCGGTAATTCCTGTACGGCCGGTCGTTAAAGATGAATGAGGCATTCTAGCAGCCCGAGGCGACATATTGGTGGTGCATGCCCTGTCAGCCTGTTGACAGGGATCTGTCAATTGGCTGCAAGTTTTGCAGATTAGTATCGCCGACCAGCTTTATTGTCGATTGCGGAGTCTGGCGTCATGAGTTTTCCACGGGTGTCTTCTATGGGTGGCGTCCTCCGCCGCCCATTATTTGCATGGTGCATATTGCCCCTGCTTTGTCTGCTAGGACCGGTCACTGGTGTCTTTGCGGCATCGGGAGATGCGGGGGCGCCGGTGCTTTTTCGACCGACCAATGCCCAACGGTCAGACCTGCGTTTTGCAGCGGTTCAATCAATCCTGTTTTCACCTAAAGACCTCGCGGAGGCCACGCTCGCCTATAACGAGGATGCACAAACGCCGGTGTTTTCTCCCTTCAGTGGTCGCGTGATCAAGATTTTTGCCCAGCCAGGCGATCGGGTGAAAGCTGGTGAGCCTTTGATGGCCGTGGCCGCAACCGAGGTGGCTCAGGCTCAGAGTGATCTGCTCTCGGCACGGGATGCGTTGGATACAGCCCGGTCACAGCTGAAGCTCGCGATTGCCAATGAAATGCGCCAGCAGGGCTTGTATCAGGCCAAAACGGGCGCGCTCAAAGACTGGCTGCAAAGTCAGGCCGATCGGACAACGGCGCAGAATGCCGAGAGAACCGCCGAGAGCGCATTGATCGCAGTGCGAAATCGCTTGCGTGTGTTGGGCCAGTCGAATGCGGAGATTACCGCGCTGATCCATGGGGCGGGAAAACACCCTGAGATGCCGGAGTCGTTGGTGCGCGCGCCCATTTCCGGCACGGTCATCCAGCGCCAAGTCGGCGTCGGGCAAATTATTATGAGTGCGGCGACGGGGGCAACCACGCCCCTGTTTACCGTCGAGGGCGGGACTTCGCTCTGGGTGATCGCGCAAGTGCGTGAAGTCGATGTGCCGAACATCCACGTTGGCCAACAAATTACCGTTCGTTTGCTGGCGTTTCCTGGGCGGGTTTTCCACGCGAAGCTGGTCTGGATCGCATCAGCCCTGGATGCGAGTACACACCGCTTGCCGGTGCGGGCAGAAATCGCCAACCCAGACGGCATGCTGAAGGCGGGAATGTTCGCGAGTATGTCGATTGAAACCGCATCGCCACAGCCGACATTGTTTGTGCCTCAGGCTGCCGTCATTCAGGAAGAAAATCGTACGGTGGTCTGTGTCGAGCGACCGGATGGTGCCGTGGAAACGCGCACCGTGACCTTGGGTGATGCGACGACCGATCCGGGATTGGTTGAGGTTACGCACGGGCTCATTGTGGGGCAGCATGTTGTTACCCACGGTGCGATTTTTATCGAGCAGGCAATTTCTACGGTGAATGATCCGTCATGAACGCCCTGATCAAGTTTGTTTTGACGCAGCGGATGCTGATGCTCGTCTTGCTGGTAACGACGTTGGTGGCGGGTGTTTTTGCCTTCCGCGCGCTCAATATTGAAGCTTATCCAGACCCTGTTCCGCCCATGGTCGAAATTGTGACCCAGAGCACCGGGCAATCTGCCGAGGAAATCGAGCGATACATTACGATCCCGATCGAAACGGATATGGCGGGGATTCCGAATGTCACCAGTGTGCGTTCAATTTCCCTGTTCGGTCTGTCGGATGTGAAGATCAGTTTCGACTATCACTTCACACATGAACAGGCCCAGCAATGGGTGATTAACCGGTTATCGCAATTGTCCCCTCTGCCCAATGGGGCGCAGCCAAGTATTTCCCCCACAAGCCCGATTGGGGAAATTTATCGCTACCAGTTGGTTGGGCCGCCCGGATATTCATCCCGCAAGCTGAAAACGCTGCAGGATTGGGTTTTGGAACGGCGCTTCAAGGCAGTGCCCGGGGTCGTTGACGTCACTGGCTGGGGCGGCAAGACAAAATCCTACGAGGTGAATGTCGACCTCGAAAAGATGCACAAGTATGGCTTGTCGCTTTCACAAATTTTGCAGGTAATTGGCAACAGCAATATCAACGTGGGGGGGCAAACGCTCAATATCGGCCAGCAGGCCGTTGTGGTGCGGGGTGTCGGCTTGCTGCGTTCGCTGGATGATTTGCGCGACACCATGCTGACCACGAGCAAGGGGGTGCCGGTGTTGTTGGGCGATGTGGCAACGGTCGGGGTGGGCAATCTGCCCCGTCTGGGGATTGCGGGTCTGGATAATCAGGACGATATCGTTCAGGGGATTGTGCTGATGCGTCGGGGCGGCGAGAGCATGCCGACGATTGAACGTGTTGAAGCGGAAGTGGCGAAGATCAATGCGCAGCATATTTTGCCACCGGGCGTGGAAATCAAGCGGATCTACGACCGTAAAGGCCTGATTGAGATCACGATGCACACGGTCATGGAAAGCATGATCATGGGGATGCTGCTGATTTTTGTATTGCAGTGGGTATTTCTGGGTAATCTGCGCAGCGCCGTTATCGTCGCCATGACGATTCCGTTCGCACTGGCATTCGCTGTGTTGTTGATGGTTATTCGGGGCGAGTCCGCCAACCTGCTCTCCATGGGGGCGATTGATTTCGGATTGGTCGTTGATGCCTCCGTCATCATGGTGGAAAACATCATGCGCAACCTTGCGGAAAGCCGACACCATCGCGTGGCTGAGGAATCAATTTTGCATCGGGTTTACACGCCGGTGGGATTGACCGGCAAGTTTGCGACGATCGCCAATGCGGCGATTGAGGTAAACAAATCCATTTTGTTTTCTGCTGTGATCATTATTGCTGGCTTTTTGCCTCTGTTTACCATGACGGGCATCGTGGGGCATATTTTCGGGCCCATGGCGACAACTTACGCCTATGCCATTGCCGGCGGGTTGATTGCGACCTTCACCATTTCACCCGCACTGAGCTCCATTTTATTACCCGCACATATCGAGGAGACGGAAACCTGGCTGATCCGTAAGTTGCGACGTGTCTATGAACCGATGATCCGGTGGGCATTGGCGTTCAAGAGACTCGTTTTGCTTTTGACCTTCATTTTGCTGATTGTGGCCGTTTTGCTGGGCAGAACGCTGGGGCTGGAGTTTTTGCCGAAACTGGAGGAAGGCAATCTCTGGATTCGCGCCACCATGCCGCAAACCATTTCCCTTGAAGCCAGTGATCCCTATGTCAACCGGATGAGGCGTTTGATCGAGCATTATCCCGAGGTAGAGCATGTGGTGTCTCAACATGGTCGTCCCGATGACGGTACGGATGCTACCGGCTTCTTCAATGCGGAATTCTTTGTGCCGCTCAAGCCCTTCGACCAGTGGCCCAAGGGGGTCAACAAGGAAAAATTGACCAGTGACATGTCGGCGGCCTTGACTGCGGAATTCCCGGGCGTTGATTTCAATTTCTCCCAATACATCGAAGATAACGTCGAGGAGGCGGCATCCGGGGTCAAAGGGGAGAATTCGATCAAGCTGTTCGGAAATGATCTGGTGGTGCTGGAACAGTATGCCGAACAGATCAAGCAGGTGCTGAGCACGGTGCCCGGCATGGCGGACTTGGGGGTTTATACCTCATTGGGGCAACCCACCTTGCGGATTGATATTGATCGAGCCAAGGCCGCGCGCTATGGACTTGCCCCAGGGGATATCAACACGACGATCCAGGCCGCCATTGGCGGTCAGTCGGCAGGGGATTTGTACGAGCCGGGGCATGATCAGCACTTTCCGATCATGGTGCGGTTGGCGCCCAAGTATCGAGATAACCTGGCGGCGATCAAGCGGATCGGAATTCCCGCCCCTGACCCCCGTGGCAACGGCGGTACCGTCGAGGTGCCGCTGGCCGACGTGGCCACGATCCGGCTGACAACCGGGGCATCGTTCATCTATCGGGAAAATCAGGAACGGTATATTCCAATCAAATTCAGTGTGCGGGGTCGGGATTTGGGGACGACCGTCCTGGATGCGCAAGCCAAACTCGCCCAGCAGGTTCATCTGCCCCAGGGCTATCGAATGGAGTGGGTCGGCGAATTTCAAAACTTCCAGGATGCGATTTCCCGGCTTGCCATTGTGGTGCCCTTGTCCATCGCCCTGATCGGATTGTTGCTGTTTATGAATTTCCGGTCATTTGTCGATGTTTTACTGGCGGTGAGCGTGATTCCCATGGCCATGCTGGGAGGGATTTTCGCGCTGTACCTGACCGGTACGCCGTTCAGTATCTCGGCGGCAATCGGCTTTGTGGCCTTGTTCGGGATTTCCGCAATGGATGGGATTCTGATGTTGTCGTACTTCAATAATCAGCTTGATAGCGGCATAGAGCGTCTTGAGGCCATTCGCAAAACCTGCGTGGTGCAATTCCGGCCCGTCATGATGACGTGTATCGTCGCCTCTGTCGGTCTGGTGCCTGCTGCATTTGCAACGGGCATCGGTTCGCAGGTGCAAAAACCGCTGGCCCTGGTTGTCGTGGGTGGGATGTTGTTGGCGCCCATTCTGATCCTGACCGTTTTGCCTGTGCTCATCGTGTTGTTTTCGCGGCGAAAAACAGTTCAACAGGCCGTGTGAGGAGATGTTATGAGCTTTGCGTTTTTCCATTCCTCTCGCCGATTGGCCAGTGTGTTGATTACTTGTCTGTCTTTGTTGGCGGGGTGTACCGTGGGTCCCGATTTTCAGCGACCCACTTTGTCCTCTGCGGCGGGTTACACGGCCGGTAGCGTTCCGACCTTCGATGCCGGTGCGGCATCGAGTCAGAGGCTGCATAAGGGGGCGGCAGTGCCGGACAACTGGTGGCAGTTGTTCCATTCGCAAAAACTGAATGATCTCGTTGCCGAAGCATTAAGCGCCAATCCGGATCTGCAATCGATGCAGTCGGCACTCAAGCAGGCTCAGGAAAATACCCGAGTGGCGCAGGCTGCGTTTCTACCGACGGCGCAGCTGGCGTTTTCTCCGTCACGGCAAAGGGTAGCAAATGGCATTTCATCCACGCTGAATTCGGGCAGCACCCTGTTCAATCTGCATACTGCTGGGGTTTCGGTGGGGTATTCCCTGGATGTGTTTGGCCTGAACCGCCGACAGTACGAATCTCAACAGGCGGAGGAGGAGGTTCAGCGCGATTTGTTCCAGGCGGCGCGGATCACGTTGGTGACCACGCTGGTGACTGCGGTCGTGCAAAGCGCCGCGTTACAGGACCAAATTCGAGAAACCCGAGCATTACTGCTGCTTGATCAGCAGCAACTCGACTTGATGAACCGACAAGTCAAACTCGGTTCGTTGCCTGAACTGACGGCCCTTAATCAGCAGACGATCGTCGAACAAACCCGATTGGCATTGGTCGGGGCGCAAAAACAACTGCAGCAGCAGAACGATCAGATCAATGCGCTGCTGGGCAACTTCCCAAACAAGAAAATCGTACTGCCCACTTCATTGACCGATTTATCCCTGCCACAGGATCTTCCGTTATCGCTGCCGTCGGTATTGGTTCGGCAACGGCCGGATATTCTTGCCGCCGAGGCGATGCTTCATGCGTCGAGTGCACAGGTGGGCGTTGCCGTCGCCAGTCGCTTGCCGCAGTTGATGATTACCGCCGACGCCGGACAGATGAGTTCGGTGCTGGGTAATCTGTTCAATAGCGCGAATACATTTTGGGCGCTGGCCGGTGGGGTTGTTCAGCCGGTATTCGATGGCGGTGCCTTGCTGCATCGGCAGCGCGCTGCTGAAGCCGGGTTTGCGCAAAGCAAGGCCCAATATCGTGCCGCGGTGTTGAATGCATTTGCCAATGTGGCGGATACCCTGCATGCGCTGGACTATGATGCTCAGGCGGTGACGTCTCAGGAACGTATTGTGCAAACGGCCAAGAGCAGTTTGGACAGCGCGCGGCGTCAGGTCGTCCTTGGCGATATCAGCCCCTATGATGTGCTGGCGGTCGAGCAGGTCTATCGACAATCCTTGCTCGGCTTGATTCAGGTAAAGGCCAATCGCTTAGCCGATTCAGCCGCATTATTTCAAGCGCTGGGTGGCGGATGGCGGGATAGAGCGCACACCGTTACGTGATAACGGATCGATCAAGATAGGGATGACGTATGCGGATATTGTTTGTCGAGGATGATGCAACGCTGGGCGAGGTGACCCTGCGCGCATTGGGTACGCAAAGCTGGGCAGTCGACTGGGTTCGGGAGGCAAATAACCTCAACCATCTCGTTCAGTCGGGACAATTTGATCTGATCCTGCTGGATGTCGGCCTGCCCGGTGTGGATGGTCTGACGGCGTTACGCCGGCTACGTGCGGCAGGCATCAAGACGCCGGTACTGCTTTTAACGGCCAGGGATGCGGTCGATGAGCGTGTACAGGGCCTGCAAAGCGGTGCAGACGATTATTTGATCAAGCCGTTCGCTTTGGCGGAATTGTTGGCGCGAATTCAAGCCGTTATGCGGCGGGTGCATGCATTTGTCACCGACGATATCACATTGGGTAATTTGCGGATGGACCTGACGGCCAAACGTCTTTTCATCAATCAGAAGTCTGTCGAATTGCTCCCGCGGGAATGGGCTGTTTTGTATTATCTGCTCAAAAATATGGGGCGCGTGGTGAGTAAAGAGCAGATTTTGTCGGCGATATTCAATTGGGACAAATCACCGGGCAGCAATACAGCGGAAGTGTATGTTTCCCGATTGCGCACCAAGCTTGCGGAAGCGGATGTGAAGATTCAAACGGTACGTGGTTTCGGCTATTTGCTGGAAACACCGGTTGAACAGGCGGGTTCCTCCGACGCTGGGTACCCATGATTCAAAAAATTCTGCAAACCGTGAGCCTGCAGCGCCGTCTGCTGCTGGGATTGATCGTCCCGTTATTACTGATCATGCCTGCCATCGCCATGATTCAATACTGGCTGATTGTCACTCCGGCAAAGCTGGAAATCGATCGTCAACTGGGCGATGACGCGATTGCTGTATCTGGCTTTATCCATGTAAAGGGTAATCATGTCGAGTTTTCTATCAATCCGCAGGCCAAGAGCTTATTGCTGACCGATCAAAGTGATCGGGAGTTTTTCCTGGTGACTGACCCCGAAGGGCGCCTGTTGGGTGGGGACCCCAGTCTGTTGGATCCGCGTGTTCAACTTGCTGCCGGGGATTGGAAGTATGTGGATCATCAGGTGAATGGTCATTGGCTGCGCATGCTGATTTATGGCGTAACCTGCGGGCCAGGGGTTTGTCAGGTGCGAATTGGGGAGACCTGGGTCAAGCGTCACCGAATCAAGGATGAAGCGCTGTTTGCTACGGTAGCTTTTTCCTTGTTTTTTGGCGTGATGACGATGGTGGTCATGATCCTGGCCGTGCAATCTGGCCTGAGAAAAATCAGTGAATTAAGTGAGGACATGGCCCGACAGTCCCCCGAGCACCTGTCTGCGCTGGATGATAAAAAAGTCCCCAGTGAACTGCTGCCGATGATTCATTCCTGGAATCTCTTGCTCGAAAGGTTGCAAGTGGCGCATCAAACACAGAAGAATTTCATTGCCGATGTGGCGCACCAGATTCGCACCCCATTGACCTCATTGCAGATGGAGGTTGAGCTGCTTTTGCTTGAGCCATCGCCACCGGCATTAAGGGGAAAATTTGAAAATCTCAATCGTTCTGCACACCGGATTACCCATTTGGCTGCCCAGCTGCTGAGCTTGGCGCGCGTGGAAAGCAACATGAATTCCGCGATGCGCTGTATGCCGGTTGATCTTAAGGATGTGGCTATTCGGGCTTTGGAGGAATGGTCGCCACGCGCCTTGTCTGTGGGGGTAGATCTGGGGTTCGATTTACAATCCGCCCCAATCTCTGGTCAGCAGTTCCTGCTGATCGAGGCGCTGGCGAATGTGATTCATAATGCTTTCCTCTACGCAGGCACGGGGTGTGTTGTCACTGTGCGGAGCCAGCACTCTGGATCGGAGTGCGTGCTCAGCGTTGAGGATAATGGCCCGGGTATTCCGTTCGAGGAGCGAGCCCGGGTCTGTCAGCGATTTTATCGGGGGGAGACCGTCAGCAGCGAAGGTAGCGGGCTTGGCCTTGCCATCGTCAGCGATATTGTCCGGCTACATCAGGGGGTGCTAAGAATTGAAGATGCCCCGAGCGGGCGGGGTGTTGTGTTCATCCTGTCCTTCCCCTGTGCGGGACAAGAGGGCCACTGATCGGCTTCTTTGTATGTCCCAAAGGTTTTCAGCGGTTTCTCGCCGCCCTAAAACCCGATGTGCAGGCGGGTGCTGAACACATTGACCGGTCCGCGATCGGCATTATAGCCGGGATGAAAAATGCGTTGATAATCCACAGAGACCGTGGCGATACGCGTGAGGAGCCGGCTGTAGTAGGTTTCAAAGACATTCTCATGGGCGTAGTTCAAGGTGCCATCCCCCAGAAATGCGCCCAATCCGCCCGCTTTCAAATAAGCTTGGTGCGATTTCGACAGACCGTTGCTGGCATAGGCCAAGCCGACGGTGTCATCGGGGCGGCCCCAATGTGTACCATGGGCCACTATGCCAGCTGAGAGCTGTTGCTCAATTTCGGCGAAAGCATAGGTTTCTTGCACCCCATCATTCTTGCTTAGCCGGAAGAACACGCCGGTATTCGGTGTCAGGTTCTGAGTCATGTTGAGTGCATATCCGGTTTTGGTTTGATTCCGCCGCACGGCGGCGACACTCGGTACGCCAACCTCATCCTGGGTTTGCCAGAGATTTAGGGCGTCCTGGAAGCTACCCATGTTCGATCGGTTGTGGAAGACCAGGATTTTGACTAATCCCGTCTGGCCGAAAATAATGTGGTCGTGCTCGATTTCCAGTTGGTCGCCATAGTGCCGGAAAATACGGGGATCCAACGTGGCACCATTGGATTCTGCGGGTTGTTCAAAACGCCCCATACGAACTACCCAATCATCCATATAGAACTCAAGGGCTGCACCTACGGAGTAACCCTTTGCTTCTGAAGCGAAGTCATAGGCACCGTCGGCAATAAATGACCAGTTCATGAATTGCGTGCGGGGGTCGCCTGCCAGGGCGTTGGTGTCGAAAATATCGGTAACTGCATACTTGCCCGCAGTTAAGACAATTCGTCGTTTGTCGACGATGTCGGCGAGCTGATTTTGATCTGCGTCAATGTGGGTCGTTTCACCGCCAAGGTTCCAACTCTGGCGAATAAAGGCCCTCGCCAGGTAGAACTGTGGTTGCTCAAAGCTCCCCTTCTGGTTTTCACCATTGGTGAGCCCACCCAGACCCAAACCATTAGAGAGGGCCCGTGTTGAAATGGTCTCCGGGTTCAAATAGATCTCGGTATGCCGCCATACGCGGGCACCCAGATAGGCTGTTCCAGATAATGAATAACCCTGTTCCGCATTAGGGGACAGGCTATTGGCACCGGAATAGGCGGCAGAGAAGGCGGGCTTGTCCTGCCAGATCAACGTGCTCTGGGCATTGGCCTGAGCCCACGCCACATCGACAGGGTCTGATGGGGCGAGGGCAATATCGGCAGCGGTTGCCAATGGATTGAAGACAACCAACCCCATCATGATGATGGCTATTTTGACCAGGTTGGGCAGGCGGACATCGGTTTTGAGTAAAGAATTTTTATCGATCATCGCGACTGCTCAGGGTAAGGAAAGCCGTGTTGGGTTAACGGGCAGCGCGGATGATGGGCATTCCTGTTTTTCTTTGCAAGCGGGGATTTTCAGATCGTGGACGTCGAGTCGAAAGGGAACCGGGCTGGGAGGATTCTCTCTTGTTTAATCCATGCAATCCAATGTTTTGATTGGTTATTCTATGTGAAGTCTCAGGGTGGCAACCCAGGCGGTGGGTAGCGTGCCAGACGGGCGATTAATGTATTGCAGGTCGGGTTGCAGGAATACCCGGTGATTGATTTGGAAAATGTAGGCGAGCTCGACCAGGCGTTCGTGACGTTCACCTTCGTAGAAGCGTGCCTCCCCGATGCCAAGGGTCAGGAAATCGTCCGGTCGGCTGGCGAAGGGGGCCTGCCAGTTGATGCCAGCGCCGAGATAACGATTGATAACGAGGTTATTCGCCGTATCGCTATGCACGGTGCTGGCGCGGATAAATCCGTCCAGCGCGGTCTCATTATGGCTGAAGATAGTGTGCTCACCACTGAGGTATGCCCCCTGCAGATTTGGCGATCCATATCCTCGTTTGCGCCAGAGCCCCAGTTTTAGTGTGGTGCCGCTTTCAGGGCGCCATTGTCCCTCGACAATATTCAGGGCTCCTTGGTTGAACGGTTGGGTTTGCTGGTTGCTTTCTCCTTGAAGCAGTCCGATCTTGACGGTCAGTGGTGCAAATCCTGTCGGTTTGTTTTTCCCGGTGCCATTGTCCAGAGTGGCCACCAGCCCCGTGCCATTCAGCGGGAATGTAGAGGCCGTAAAATTGCCCGTCATGGTGGGGTCGGGGCCAAATGATCCATTCAGCAATTGCGCGGCACTATCGGTACTGGTGAATTCGGAATTGAGATCGAACATCCCCAAGCGCGTATTGAATCGAAATCCGGGGTGGGTGAGCCAATTTTGCTGCCAAAAAACCGTATCCAGCAAGAGTCGGTCACGACTACCTTCGATATTGCTGGTACCGAGACGGTCTCCGACCAAATTGGCATTCGCATGTCCCGTACGAATCCCCGTGACGGACACGTTGAGCAAGGTGTCGGGCAAACCGAGATTGTCCCCGCGCATCGTGAACCCACCGACTGCCACGCTATCGAACGCACTGCCTGTTCGGATTCCCCCTTTTAGATTGCTGATCAACTCGGAATCCCAGTGGCCGTACACGGAAAAGAGCTGAGACTCGTCCAATGGCGGTGGGTAGCTGGCCGCGGTGGGTGCTACTGGGGGCACAATCAAGGTGGTTACCCCATCAGCAGCGTTTGCTTTGAAGCTGCCGATCAGTGTGCCTATTATGGCCGTGGCAGCGAGGAGCATGGAGCGAGAGTGAATATTCATGGGTGCGAATGATAATGAATCTCATTTATTTGTTCAAGGGTGTGCTGTTGACCACGTTTTCCGCCCCTTGGGCTGGATCGGAGGCGTGAGTACGATACGCTATACGTGTCTGGATACTTTCTTATCCGGTGTGTTCTCAGTCGCGCTTTGACGGCTGCTTATAGGAGTTGTGTATTCATGCGATCCATTGCTGTCATTGGTGGGGGTATTACTGGCGTGACGACCGCGTACGCGCTCGCCAAGCGTGGCTTCGCGGTGACGGTATTCGAAAAAAACCGTTATGCCGCGATGGAGACGTCGTATGCCAATGGCGGCCAACTTTCTGCGTCCAATGCCGAGGTGTGGAACAGTTGGCCCACCATCTTTCATGGCATGCAATGGATGATGCGCAAGGATGCTCCGTTACTGGTGAATCCCAAACCCAGTTGGCACAAATTAAGCTGGTTCGCCGAATTTGTGTCCAATGTGCCCAACTATAAAAGCAATACCATCGAAACGACGCGTCTGGCGATTGCCGCGCGGCAGTACTTGTTTGACTGGGCGGAAACGGAGCAGATTGATTTCGATCTGAAAAAACAGGGCATCCTGCATTTTTACCGCACTCAGTCGAGCTTCGAACATGCGGGACGCGTATCGAAACTGCTGGCTGCCGGTGGGTTGACGCGCCGTGCCGTGACACCGGAGGAAATGCATGCGATCGAGCCGGCGCTCACGGGGCAGTTTTACGGGGGCTATTTCACCGAAAGCGATGCCAGTGGGGATCTTCATAAATTTTCTCAGGGGCTTACGGCAGCGGCCGAGCGTTTGGGTGCTCGTTTTCTCTGGAATCGTGAGGTTAGGGCCGTGCACCGTTCTGGGTCGACGATCGAGGTGGCTGTCAATGAACTGCACGCCAATGCTTTGCCACAGACTTTGACCTTCGATGCGGTGGTGATCTGCGCCGGGGTGCGTAGCCGTTCGCTGGCGGCATCGCTGGGCGATCGTCTCAATGTCTATCCGGTCAAAGGGTATTCGATTACGGTGCCGCTGACGGATGAGCAAAGTCAGCGCGCCGCGCCGAATGTGAGCCTACTGGATGATGCGACCAAGCTCGTGTCCAGTCGCCTTGGGGTCGATCGTCTCCGCGTGGCCGGTACGGCGGAATTCAATGGCTATAACCGGGATATTCGGGCCGATCGGATCAAACCGCTGGTCGACTGGGTACAGTCGTATTTCCCCGAGATCAATACCCGCCAAGTGATTCCCTGGGCCGGTTTGCGGCCCATGATGCCGAATATGATGCCGAAGGTGGGCTGTGGCCGGCACGATAATGTGTATTACAACACCGGACACGGACATTTGGGGTGGACGCTATCGGCCGCCACGGCCGAGATGCTGGCCGATGCAGTGACTTTGCGTGGGTAAGAGGGGCCATTTGCCTATAAAAACGCCCCATGCGCGCTGAGCCGCTGACGCCCTCTGCGAGGGGCATCGTCAGGGCTAGCTGAGAAAAGCCCGAATCCGTTGTGCGGCATTTATGCAGTCTGCGAGCTCGGCGACGAGCGCCATGCGCACAAAACCAGCCCCAGGATCTAGCCCGTCCACGGCGCGGGACAGGTAGCGGCCGGGCAGTGCCGTGATGTTCTGTTCGGCGAACAGGCCCCGGCAGAATTTGCGCTCATCGCCGCCGACATCGGTCCAGAGATAGAAACCGGCATCCGGCCGACGGACCGGAAGTACCGGCGACAGGATATCCAGCACGGCATCGAACTTTTCGCGGTAGTGTCGGCGGTTTTCCTGGACGTGGGCCTCGTCGCTCCAGGCGGCAATGCTGGTCATTTGCACGGGAAGGGACAGCGCGCAGCCCTGGTAGGTGCGATATCGTAAATACTGTTCCAATACCGCCGCATCGCCGGCGACAAATCCGGAGCGCAGGCCGGGCAGGTTCGAGCGCTTGGATAGGCTGTGGAATACGACAATGCGGCTGAAGTCGTCTCGGCCCAGTTCGTGGGCGATTTCCAGCAGGCCGGCGGGCGGTTCGCTGCGGTCGTCGTAGATTTCCGAATAGCACTCGTCGGCGGCGATGAGCACATCGTGCCGGTCGGCCAGGGTCAGCAGGGTTTGATAGCGAGCACGATCAATCACCGCGCCGCTCGGGTTGCCCGGTGAGCAGACGTAGATCAGTTGGGCGCGTGCCCACACGTCGGCGGGAATGGCGTTAAAATCCGGCAAAAAATTGTTGGCCGCGTCCGTTGGGTAATAGTAGGGTTCAGCCCCTGCCAGCAAGGCCGCACCTTCGTAAATCTGGTAGAACGGATTGGGCATGAGCACCAAGGGGCGCGGTGCCGTCGGATCGCTCGGCCGAGCGACTACAGCCTGAGCAAAAGAGAAGAGCGCCTCGCGGGTGCCGGCAACCGGCAGCACCTGTCGATCGGGGTCGACTTGTCCTGCATTCAGCCGGAAGCGGCGGGTCAACCAGTCGGCGATGGCGACGCGCAGGCTGCGCTCGCCGCGGGTGAGCGGATAGCGTGCGAGACCGCCGAGCGATTCGGCCATGGCCGCCATGGCGACAGCGGGCGGTGCGTGCTGGGGTTCGCCAATCGACAGGGCAATGTGTTTGGCGGTGGTCGTTGGCGTGATGCCCGCCTTGAGCTCGGCCAGTTTTTCGAAGGGATAGGGATGGAGGCGGGCGAGATCGGGATTCATGGTGCGGTCTGAGGTTCGGTAAATGTGGCTCGTAGTATACGTGATGGGCTTGGAGTGTAACGATGAGTGAATCGATCGAGCCAGTGATACTGGCCGTGGATCATGTGAGTGTGATGGTGGCGGACGTGGCTGCGGCCCGGACATTTTATCGGGATGTATTGGGTTTTCCGGAGGTGACCCGCCCCGATCTGGGCTTCCCCGGGGCCTGGTTGCGTGTGACGGACGGGGTGGATTTGCACTTACTGCAATTGCCGAATCCTGATCCTGTGGACGGAAGACCACTGCACGGCGGGCGGGATCGCCATATCGCCCTTCGAGTCGAATCGACGGCACCGTTTGTCGCGCGGCTTGACGCCCTGGACTGGCCGCATACGCGATCGAAATCGGGGCGGGATGCGGTGTTTTTTCGTGATCCGGACGGCAATGCCTGGGAACTGGTGTCTCGTCCGTCTTGAGCGTGACACGTGCCGTGCCGGGTGGGGGCGCTTAGAACGGGGCGGGTAGCTCGAATTGTTGCCATGCGCCGGTTTCCGGATCGGGGAAGCCCAGCCGCTCGGCGTGCAGCATCAGTCGTTCAAATCGGGCGTGATCCGGGTGATAGAGCGAATCGCCCTGAATTGGCTGGCCGAGCGCCAGCAGATGGACCCGCAGCTGATGGGAGCGCCCGGTGATCGGTTCGAGTGCGATCCGCGTGAAGCCGGGTTGAATATCCAGAATCCGATAGCGGGTCTGTGAGGGGCGACCATGCTCCGGGTCGATCCGGTAGCGCGGTCGCCGATCGAGATCCGGGCCGATGGGCAGGTCGATATCCCCTTCGGCCGGATCCAGCGGTTCATCGATCCGGGCGATATAGCGTTTTTCCGTTTTCCGGTTCTGAAAGGCTTGTGAGAGCAGGCTGTGCGCCCGTGCGTTGCGTGCCAGCACGAGCAGGCCCGAGGTATCCCAGTCCAGACGATGGACGATGCGTGCCTCGGGGAACTCCTGCTGCACGCGCGTAATCAGGCAGTCCTGCTTGTGCGCTTCCTTGCCCGGTACCGATAGCATTCGCGTCGGTTTGCCCACCACCAGGAAATCCCGTTGTTCCGCGCACAGCAGCCAGGGTTCTTGTGTGTCTGTGACGCCAGCCGGATGGGGCATCATCGATGCCAGTTGTTGATGGCGCTCCGGAGCGCGGTTTCCAGACGGGCCTGCGTTTTGCTCGCTTCGATCGGCTGATCATCGGCATCGACCACATAGAAGGCATCCTCGACCCGCTCGCCCAGCGTGCTGATCCGGGCATGGCGCAGGAAGATGTCGGATCGGGCGAAAGCTTCGGTCAGGTCTGCAAGCAAGCCGGGGCGATCCTTGGTGCTGATTTGTACGAGTGTGCGCTGGCGCAACGCATCCGGCAGGAATTCGATCTGGGTGGCGACGTCAAGGCTGGCCAGCTGCGGTGTCATGCGCCGTTTTACGGCCGTGGGTGGCTCATCGGGGTTGGCGAGTCGGGCCTTGAGCCGGGCGGCGAGGTGATCGATGCTCCAGGAATCCAGAGAGGGTGCGCCTTGCCCGCCCAGGACAAAAAACTCGAACAGGGCGTGATCGGGCTGGCTGGGCTGGTTCGCGGAAATCAATGTCATGTTGGCGGACTGTACATTGAGCCCGGCTCGATCGATTTCAGCCACGATGTGCGCGAACAGCGCCGGATGATTGTTGGCCAGAATCAGAATCTGGGTCGCATGCTGCCCGGGATCGCTGCTGATCCACAGGGTGGGCAGGGGAGCGTTCAGCGCCAGACGAGCATGTTGCAGGATCGGCGCAAGGTCGGTGCGCAGAAAGTAATCGTCTGGTAGGGCGGTGAGCCAGTCATGCAGCCCGGATTCGGGCAGACCGGCGGCTTCCCCCTGATTTTGCGCGTCTGCCCGGGTGGATTTGATCGTTTCCTGCGCGTTTTGTTCGCCCTCCTGAAACCAGGCATGGGTGAGTTGGTGCAAACGCTTGAGCAGGGCATCACGCCAAGCGTTCCACAGATTCGGGTTGGTTCCGCGAATATCCGCCACCGTGAGCAGGAACAGATCGTTCAGCCGAGCCGGGCTGCCGACCGTGAGTGCAAACTCACGAATGATTGCGGGATCCTCAATGTCGCGACGTTGGGCGGTAAAGGACATCAACAAGTGATTCTCGACGAGCCAGCACAACCGCTCGATGGTGGCTTCGGGTAGACCGTGCTGGATGCCGAACTGTCGGGCATCGGCTGAGCCGAGTTCGGCGTGGTCCCCGCCCCGGCCCTTGGCAATGTCATGGAATAAACCGGCCAGATACAGGATTTCAGGCTGATCGATATGATGGAAGATCGCTGCTGCCATGGGGAGTTCGGCCGCAAATTCGGGACGGGAAAAGCGGCGCAAATTGCGGATGACGAGCAGGGTGTGCGTGTCTACGGTATAGGCGTGGAAGAGGTCGAACTGCATCAGGCCGACGATCCGGCCGAAGGCCGGGATATAGGCAGCCAGCACGCCGGAAAGGTTCATGGCCTTGAGGGCGCGATAGACCCCCTGCTCGACGCGCAGGATGGACAGAAACAGCTGATTGGCTTGCGGGTTTTTACGGAATCCGGCATCGATGACGGACAGGTTGGAACGCAGCTGACGCGCGGTCGACGCGCTCATGTCGAGAAGCTCTGGATGCATGGCCAGCAGAAGGAACAGTTCCAATGTGGCGGTGGGTGCCCGCATGAAGACTTGAGCGTCCGTCGTTTCCAGCAGATGTCCGCGAATCTGGAACCGGGGATTGATCGGGGTGATTTGGGTTGCCGGATGGGGGTCGAGCTGTTCGCGAAAATTCTGCAGGATTAGATGATTGAGCCGTTCCACTTCGATCGTGGCGCGAAAATATGCCTGCATGAACCGCTCGACGGCAAGGTTCCCATCGGCGTCCTCCGTGAACTGGAAGTGGGTGGCCAACGCTTTCTGGTGCATGAGCAGCAGGCGCTCCTCGCCCCGGCCCGCCAAGGCGTGTAGCCCGATGCGGACGCGGTACAGCAGCCTCTGAGCGGCCTCGAGCGATTGCCACTCCTGATCGCGGAGCAAGCCTGCCCGATGCATGGCTGCCAGCGAGTCGGCGCGGGACACGCGGTTACTGATCCAGCGGATGGTTTGCAGGTCGCGCAGGCCGCCGGGGCTTTCCTTGATATTGGGTTCGATCCGCGCCCCCATCGAGTCCTGGGCCTCGTAGCGCTGGTTCTGTTCGGCCAGTTTGGCGAGGAAAAAAGGCCAGTCCTGGGTGATTTGATCCGAGCGAACAACCTCGGTCAATGCGTCGAACAGCGCAGCATCGCCGGTAATCAGGCGGGCATCGAGCAGGTTGGTGTAGACAGTCACGTCCTCCTTCCCCGCCACAATGCACTCGTCGATCGTGCGGACGGCATGGCCGATCGGCAGTCCTTCATCCCAGAGGGCGTACAGGAATGCCTGGATGGACTCGTCCCAGCGATGGTCGTCGATCAGGATCAGGAGATCGATGTCCGAATGCGGGAATTGTTCGCGTCGCCCGTAGCCACCCACGGCCACAAGGGCAATGGCCTGATCAATGAACGCGGCAGGCCATAGGATGCGTAAAAACTGATCGATCTGATCGCTCAGTTCAGTCAGAAACTCCTCGGCGCGCTGGTTGTCGACGATGGCTTCGGGCCACCGGGCATGCAGATCCGCGATCTGCTGCTGAAGGGCGGTGGTCGCGTGTTGGGTGGAGGCCGACGTCATCATGCCTGGGGGCCCTCGATGGACTGGAGACTGGGCATAAGCAGGCGCTTGGGTTTATTCGGGGCGGGCCGAGCCGCTCAAGATATCGACGCCCGTTTCCGTGACCGCAATGGTGTGTTCCCATTGGGCCGAGAGCGAGTGATCCTTGGTCACGACAGTCCAGCCGTCGTTCAGAAGCTTGATGTCTTTTTTCCCCGCGTTGATCATCGGTTCGATGGTGAACACCATGCCTGGTTCCAGGACGAGCCCCTCGCCGGGCTTGCCATAATGCAGTACCTGGGGTTCTTCGTGGAAATTGCGCCCAAGGCCGTGTCCGCAGTATTCCCGTACAACGGAAAAGCCGCTGGCTTCAGCCGTTTTCTGAATGGCAGATCCGACATCGCCCAGCGTGGCGCCCGGACGTACGGCTTCGATGCCCCGCATCATGGCCTCGTAGGTCACATCGATCAGACGTTGAGCCCGGATCGAGGGGGGGCCAACGGTGTACATGGCTGAAGTGTCACCAAACCAGCCGTCTTTGATGACGGTGACATCGATGTTGAGGATATCGCCATTCTGCAAAACGCGACTGCCGGGAATGCCGTGGCACACCTGATGATTCAGTGAGGTGCAGAGGGATTTGGGGAAACCGTGGTACCCCAGCGTGGCCGGAATCCCACCCTGTACCTGGGTGATGTGCTGGTGTGCCACCTCGTTCAGGTGCTCGGTGGTCGCGCCGACCACCACCAGTGGCCGAAGGAGGTTCAGTACCTCGGTGGCCAGCAGGCTCGCGATGCGAATCTTTTCGATTTCTTCCGGTGTTTTGATCGTGACGCTCATGTCGGCCCTAGGCTAAATGCAACAAATACGATCGAGTGTAACAAATCCAGCCGCGTTCTTTGCGATCGATCGTGGATCGGTCGTTTTACGTGTTTGCGCTCAGTTGGGTCAGAAGCTGATCGACCCGCGCGGCGTCGAACGGGCCAATCTTCTGATAGCGGATGACGCCCGCGCTGTCGAGGACGAAAAAGGTCGGTGTGAGACGGACGGGGCCAAAGGCCGCCGCCGCGGCGCCGGTTTTATCCTGCCAGACGGTATAGCTGATGTTTTTTTCCTTGACCATGGCCTGGAGCTGGCTCAACGAATCATAGGACATGGCCATGCCGATCACCTGGACACCCTTGGGGCCGAATTTTTTCTGGAGTGCCACCATGCGCGGGATTTCTTCGACGCATCCGGGGCAGGTTGTCGCCCAGAAGGTAATGGCTGTGGGCTTGCCTATAATTTTGGCCAGATCGATGAGGTGGCCGTCGATGGTTTGTACGGTCACATTGGTGAGTTTGACCGGCGTGTCGGTCGAACAGCTCGCCAGAAGCCCGAACACGCCCAGCGCACCGAAGCTGCGGAGTAAGGTTCGACGGGAAAGTGATGTGGGTGGTTGGTCGTTCATGGTTGTTCCTGTGGAATACTCGAAGTATATGATTTTGGACGCTTACAGCAGATGGTGCGGGCTTTCCCAGGGTGGCCATTTCCGAAAATGACCGCAGGGGTCAAGCCGCATTACGGGTGTATTCCTCCAGATCTGCGCGTGTCAGAACACCGTAGGTTCGCTTGAACGGTGGGACCGTAATGCGCTGACCGATCAGTACATCGACCTGCTTGCTGCGCATGAGTTCACGCGCTTCGTTCAAAGTGAGTCCCAAATCGACGGCCTCAACCGGCGTGAGGGTCAGTACCGAGGGTAGATCAATGGGCTCAGACCCCGTCATCGGGGCGGTGTTCAAGGTGTCTGCGGTATCCTCGCCTTGCGTGTTCGCGTCATTCTGCATCTGTTGGGTGAGCAGTTTCTGCACCGTTGCCAACGGCAGAACGCCCATGGGTTTACGCGCTTCGTCGCGTACGATCAGCCAGGTGGGAGTGTCCACGATTGCTGCAGTCAGCTCGTCCCAAGTGCACTGCTGTGCAATTTCGGCAAAATTGCGGTCGATCAGGCTGCTGATACCGACATCGTTGGCGTTGTGCCAGAGGGACAGACCCTGCATCTGATGGGCGTTGGCCCTTAGCACGGTGTCGTAAATGCCTTCCTTGTGAAACAACGACCTGCTCGTCAGGCTCGCGATGATGATCGTCAACATGGCCGGCATGATGGCACCGGTGTCCCCAGTCAATTCAATGACCGCGGTCAGTGCGGCCAAAGGAGCTTGCAGCGTGGCGCCCATCATCGCCCCCATGCCCAGAACCGTATAGAAAGCCACATCGGACAAGGGAATCTGCGTGTAATTCAGCAGCAGAGTGCCGACCGCGCTGCCCGTGAATCCACCGACGACCAGTGACGATCCGATCGGCCCCAGCGGGAGCCCGAAGCCGAAGGTGAGCGCGCTCAGAATGAGCTTGGCCATCGCCAGTAACACCAGCAACCCCAGCGCCAGCTTGGCACTCGCCGCCAGATCGATCGGGCTGTAACTGATGCCCATGACCTGGGGTAGTCCCAGGCCGATCAGACCGGTCAGCACGCCGATAACACCGAATCGCAGCCATACGGGCCAGTGCCAGGTTCGGTGAATCGCCGTTTCGGTGATCTGGATGAAGGCCGCGGAGAAGCTGCCGATGAGCAGCCCCAATACGATCAGGATGGGCACTTCCCACAGAGCCAGATTATGCAGGAGCTGGATGTTGAAAGCGGGGTTGTGGCCGAAAAAGACAGTTGAAAATAGCGCGCCGGCGGAGGATGCCAGCATGATCGGAATAAAGGTCGCCAGCGTGTATTGGCGAACGATCAGTTCCAGGGCGAAGATCACGGCAGCCAGCGGGGTGTTGAATGAGGCGGCAATCGCGGCAGCCGCACCGCAGCCGACCAGGGTGCGAACGCTGTTGTGGGGCAGATCAAGCTTACGGCCCAGCAGGCTGCCACCGAAGGCACCGAGGTGAATCCCCGGACCTTCACGTCCGCTCGACAAGCCGACCAGAAGCGCATAGACGCCGCTGAAAAACATCACTGCCGCATTGCGCCAAGGCAAGTCGGCCTCAAAGCGATGAAATCGGATAATCACGTGACCCACGCCGACATTGCGGATACCGATCGGTAATCGGTGCACAATCAGACCCAGCGTGATTCCGCCGATGGTGGGAAGCAGAAAACGCCAGATCAGCGGCAATGCGGCATATTCCCCCGGTGCCGGCAATCCTAAAAAGTAGATTTGCAGCGATTCCAGCGCCAAGCGAAACGCAGTGACGAGTGCAGAAGCGAATATCCCGGCCAGCAGGCCCAGCACGGCCATCGGAATGAGCGCATCGGGTTTGGCGAGCCGGAGGCGGAGATGGTCGAGTAGAAAGTGAACTTTGGGACGCACGGAATACCCTGTTTTTGTTTGGAGCGCAGTTGTCTAGCCGGTTGCCTCGGTTCGCCCGTGCTCAGGGCGCCGTCACGTTTGACTGAGGCGATGGGAAAAGTGTCTGGCCGGGGCCGTCGATCGGGATTGCCCGAGCATATTCGGCGCAGGTTAATTGTTAATGAGAACCAAGCCTTTGTTATGATGCGACAGAGCGGCGTTTTTCGCCATCCGGATATGGGGTACACATGAAGAAAATTGGCATTGTCGGCGGTACGGGGTACACCGGCGTTGAGTTGATGCGGCTTTTGGCGCGCCACAATGGCGTGGAGATTGTCGCCATTACGTCGCGCGCGGAGGCGGGCGTGCCTGTGGACGTGCTGTATCCAAATTTGCGGGGCGCATTGTCCTTGCGTTTTTCCGCGCCGGACGATGCCGATCTGGCGGCCTGTGACCTGGTGTTTTTTGCGACGCCGAACGGTGTGGCCATGCAGCAGGCACCCGCGTTGTTGGCTCAGGGCGTGAAGGTCATCGATCTGGCCGCCGACTATCGAATTCGAGATCTGGACGTCTGGTCAACATGGTATGGCATGACGCACGCATCGCCGGACTGGGTCGGACGGGCCGCTTATGGCTTGCCCGAACTGTACCGGGATGAGATTCGTTCGGCGCAGCTGGTTGCCAATCCGGGCTGTCATGTTACGGCGGCAACGCTGGGTTTGTTGCCGTTAATGGGGCAGGACTGGATTGATCACAGTCTGCTGGTGGTCGACAGCAAATCCGGTACGAGCGGAGCGGGGCGCAAGGCCGAGGTACCGATGCTGATGGCCGAATCAGGCGAGAGTTTCAAAGCTTATTCGGCCTTGGGGCATCGGCATCATCCGGAAATTCTGCAAACGCTGACCGCCGTTTCCGAGCAGCCGGTGGGGCTGACCTTCCTGCCTCATCTGGTGCCCATGGTGCGCGGTATCGAATCCAGTATTTATATTCCTTTGCTGGATGAGCCGCCGGTCGATATCCAGGCGCTGTTCGAGGACTATTATGCCGATGAACCGTTCGTGGACGTGCTGCCGGCCGGCAGTCACCCGGAAACGCGGAGCGTGCGTGGAAACAACCTGTGCCGGATGGCGATATACCGTCCGCTGGGCGGCTCGATGCTGGTGGTCAGTTCGGTGATCGACAATCTGGTGAAGGGGGCTGCGGGTCAGGCCGTACAGAATATGAATCTCATGCTCGATTTTCCGGAAGATCAGGGCTTGGATCTGATCGCATTGTCACCATAAAAAGGTCAAGTGCACTAATATCTTAGTCGAAGGGCGGGCGTCCTGTTGCCGGAGCGGATCAACAGGATAAGCCACCCATGACATCAAACCCCATTTTCAAGGGGCTCACGGAGACAAAGCAATGAATACAGAAACTATCGCAAGCCCTGTTGGGGACGCCCCATTGGTTTTTACCGACAATGCGGCCCGCAAGGTGCTGAGCCTGATCGAAGAAGAAGGCAATCCGGATCTCAAGCTGCGGGTGTTCATCACCGGTGGCGGGTGCTCGGGGTTTCAGTATGGCTTCATGTTCGAGGAAGCCGAGCAGGAGGATGATGCCAAGGTGATGCGGGAGGGCGTGACTTTGCTCGTTGACCCCATGAGCATCCAGTACCTGGAAGGTGCCGAAATCGATTACAAGGAAGACATCAGCGGTGCGCAGTTCGTGATTCGTAATCCCATGGCGGCCACGACCTGTGGCTGCGGTTCATCTTTTTCGGTCTAGGAGTAAAAGGCGCGCATGGAATATATCCCGGGGCTACAGGGTGTTCCCGCCACCCAGTCATCCATTTCCTTTCTGGATGGGCAGAAAGGTTTGCTCACGTATCGGGGATACCCGATCGTGGATCTGGCGCAACATAGCACGTTCGAGGAAACGGCCTGGTTGCTGATCAATGGCGAATTGCCCGACGGGGATCAGCTGACTGCCTTCGATGCCGAATTGCGCAACAGTACCAACCGGCGGGTGAAGTACAACGTGCGCGACATCATGAAATTTCTGCCGATCGATGGTCATCCGATGGAGGCGCTGCAAACTTGTGTGGCCAGCCTCGGGATGTTCTATCCCGGCCAGGAGCGCATGACCGCGAATGGTGTGAATGCCGATAGCGAATTCGTCGAGCAGATGATCATCAAGACCCTCGCCAGTATGGCGACCTTGGTGGCTATGTGGGAACACATCCGACGGGGGGACGATCCGGTTCAGCCCCGCGCCGATCTGACCTATGCCGAAAATTTTCTTTACATGATGAACGAGCGCGAGCCGGATGCTGTTGAGTCGCGCATCATGGACGCCTGCCTGATCCTGCATGCCGAGCACACCATCAATGCCTCCACCTTTTCGGCGTTGGTCTGCGGCTCGACACTGGCGCCGCCGAATCTCGTGGTGGCAGCGGCCATCGGCACGCTGGCGGGTCCGCTCCACGGCGGGGCCAACCAGCGCGTGCTGAACATGCTGGATGAGATCCCTTCCGTCGAACAGGTTGCGGACTGGCTCGATCAGCGTCTGGAGAACAAGCAGGTTGTCTGGGGATTTGGCCATCGCGAATACAAGACCAAGGATCCGCGCGCGGATATTCTGCAGGGTTTGCTGGAGCAGTTGCGTGAGCATCGCGGCGGGCAGATATCTCCGCAGTACGAAATTGCCCGAGAACTGGAGCGTTGCGCCGAAGAACGCCTGGCGCCCAAGGGCGTGTTCCCGAACGTCGATTTTTACTCCGGCCTGCTTTATGAATCTCTGGGCATCCCCCGCGATCAGTTCACGCCCATATTTGCGATTTCGCGGACAGCGGGTTGGCTGGCGCACTGGAAAGAGCAGATCAGCCATAATCGTATTTTCCGGCCCACCCAGGTGTACACCGGCTACGAGCCGCGTGCCTATCCCTCGCGCCTGGGGCGTTGAGTCGAGTCGACTACCCGGCCTGATTTTGAGCCCTATTGCCGTCAGGCGGGGTAATACCCGCCGAGAATCCGGGGGCCATTTGCGCCTGTGACAGACGGGGCATTCCCGGCCTGTCCCAGTAGAAACTGTCTTGCCAGCCAGGCAAAAGCCGCACATTCCACGCACTGCACGTCGATGCCCGATTGGTCGCTCAGTTCGATGGGTGTATCAGGCGCCATGTGCCAGATCGTTTGCTTGATCATGTCAACCAACTGAGGATTACGCGCACCGCCGCCCGCCAGAATCACACGGGGGCGTGTTGACATCGCTATGACCCAGGGGCGGATGGCAGCGGCAAGCGTCTGCGCCGTCAGTGCGAGCAAGGTGGCCTGCACGTCCTCTGGCGGCAATTGATTCAGTCCCTCCCCCGCGCTCGTTGCGAGCCAGTCCAGATTGAAAAATTCGGTGCCCGTGGATTTGGGATGTGGCTGGTGAAAAAAGGGTTCGTTCAGAAGACGAGCCAAGAGCGTCGTTCGAAGGGCGCCCGAGGCGGCCCAGCGGCCATGCTCGTCGTAGGGCTGTTGTTTGTGCCGGTGTATCCAGGCATCCATCAACGTATTGGCCGGACCGGTATCGAAGCCGACCAGGGCTTCGTTGGGGCTGGACACGGTGACATTGCAGATGCCGCCCAGATTGATGGCAATGAGCATCTCATCGGGCGCATCCGACCCAAAAAGAATTCTGTGCGCTGGCGGCACCAGGGGGGCACCTTGTCCGCCTGCCGCCATGTCACGACGGCGGAAATCGGCAATGACCGGGATGCCGGTCTGTTCAGCGATGGTGTTGGGGTCCCCAATCTGCAAGGTGAACGGGGTTGAGAAATTGGGACGATGCCGAATCGTTTGGCCGTGGCAGCCAATGGCCGCAATGTCCTGCGCGATCAGGCCCTGTTTCTCCAACAGTTCCAGGACGCATTCACTGATTCGATGGGCGACCTTGACATCCATCTGCCCCAGCAGATCGATGGTGTCCCGCTCAGCTGAAGATGGCCCTCTTTCCCCCTGGGCCAGTGCGGACAGGTCGGGGCGGAGATCGTCCAGTGAAAGGGAATGGTGCGCGATGACGCGCGGTCGATGGTTGGAAAAGTCCACGAGGCAGGCGTCAACGGCATCCATGCTGGTGCCGGACATCACGCCGATTAATGGCCGCGTGGGCGGGGTATGCCGACGGTTGTCTGCACTCATTGTATGGTGCCCCATGGGGTTGGCTGTTCTGTCTGACTCGGGCTAGTCTGCAACCAGTCCCTGGGCTTGTGCCGACCGGATTGGCGCGCGCTGTCCGGTCTGTGCGATCTGATCGATCAGGGACTGCGTTTGTGCCAGGAAGTCCTTGCGGTACCGGGACGGGATCGGATTCGCTTCCGGAAGCTTGGCGGCCAGCGGGTCGGTGTACACACCCTTGACGTGGAATTCATAGTGGAGGTGTGGGCCGGTCGCCGCCCCCGTCATGCCGACATAGCCAATGGTCTCGCCCATGTCCACTTTGCTGCCGTTCTTGATTTGCGCATTAAAGCGCGACATATGGCCGTAAACGGTCTCAAAACCACCATCGTGCTTGATTTTGATGACTTTGCCGTAGCCATGTTGCCAGCCAATGAATTCGATCCTGCCGCTGCCGGCCGCATGGATCGGTGTGCCCGTGGGCGCGGCAAAGTCGACCCCTTTGTGGGCACGAATTTTGTGGTAAAGCGGATGCATTCGGTGCATGTCGAAGCGTGAGCTGATTCGGGAAAATTCGACGGGGTAGCGTAAGAATCCGCGTGCCAGGCTGGCACCATTGGGTTCGTAATAACCCGCTTTCCCGTCCGGTGCTGTATAGCGCACGGCTTGAAATGTTTTTCCGCTGTTCGTGAACTGTGCGGCCATCACCCGCCCCGTATCCACATGCTTGCCATTGAGGAATTTTTCTTCATACACGATGCGGAAGTGATCCCCGTTCTGCACATCTTTCAGGAAGTTGATTTTCCAGCCGAAGATATCCGCCAATTGCATGACGATATTTGCAGACAGCCCGGTTTCGATGGCGGATTGATACAGCGAACTGTCGATGGTGCCTTCTGCCGTAGCCAGACGGGTCTCCATCGGAACCACAATTTCCTTTGCGATGAGGTGATCTTGATCATCCCGGCTGACCGAGAGGGATTTGTTCGGCGCAATCTGATAGCTGAGACTCAGGAGGTTTTGATCGGGAGAGAGTTGGAATGAGAACTCATCCCCGGGATGCAACGTTTTGAGCGGCGCGACCGAGTCTCCGAGCGCCATCAGTTTGTCAACTTCGCTGTATCCGAGTCCAGCGCGTGCAAACACGGTTGAAAGACTGTCGCCGGAGGAGACCTTGACCGTTTTGGTGACGACCGAGGACTCCGTCGGGTGGTTAGACAGTTTGGCAGGCTGCATCAAAGTATCAGCCGGTGCAGTGAAGAGGTTTTCTTGCGTATTGGATAAGGTGGCGATTGTTTGGGGGGCGTTCGGCGTATCAAGCGGCGTGGTCGGGAGCGGAATGTCGATGGGGGCAACCGCCTGGGCGATGCTCTGGTCGATGCGTTGATCCAAGGCGGGATCGGTGGGCATCGAGACCTTCGCAATGACGACGCCAAGCCCCGTCAGTCCGAGTAGTAGTGCGGTCCCTTTGAGCAGGATTTTGGCTCGGGATTTCCTTTTGGAGAATAAATATCGATTCCGCATGCGGCGCGTCCATTCATAGATTTAAGTATAAAGGTTTACCATACCGCGCTTACCCTTTGTATTCAATGAACGAGAGACCATCGTGAACAACCTTTTAGATCCTATGCTTGCTGAAATCCGTCGGGGCACCGAGGAGGTTCTGCTGGAGTCGGAACTCGTGGAGCGCCTGAAGTCAGGCAGGCCCTTACGCATCAAGGCCGGATTTGATCCCACGGCACCCGATTTGCATCTGGGGCATACGGTATTGATCAACAAGCTCCGCCAGTTCCAGGCCTTGGGGCATCAGGTCATTTTCCTGATCGGGGATTTCACCGGCATGATCGGCGACCCGACGGGGAAAAGCGTCACGCGCCCCACCCTGACTCGCGCGCAGGTGCTCGAAAATGCTCAAACTTATGAGCGGCAGATTTTCAAAATACTGGACCCGGAAAAAACACGAGTCGTTTTCAACTCTGAATGGATGGGGAAAATGACGGCCGCCGACTTGATCGCCCTCGCCAGCCGGCAAACCGTGGCGCGGATGCTGGAACGCGATGATTTTTCGAAGCGCTATGCCGGGCATCAGCCGATTGCGATTCACGAGTTTATCTATCCATTGGTGCAGGGATATGACTCAGTAGAGCTCAAGGCGGACGTCGAGCTCGGAGGCACGGATCAGAAGTTCAACCTTCTTATGGGGCGCGAACTGCAGAAGCAGTACGGGCAGGCGCCGCAAATTGTGATTACGATGCCGCTGCTGGAAGGGTTGGATGGCGTGCAGAAGATGTCCAAGTCTCTGGGTAACTTCATTGGTATAGAAGAGGCGCCCGATGAACAGTTTGGGAAGCTGATGTCGATCTCGGACGATCTGATGTGGCGCTATTTTGAGCTGCTCTCGTTCCGGCCACTCGCAGACGTCGAGCAATTGCGCCAGGAAATGCGTGACGGGCGCAATCCGCGCGACATCAAGTTCGAGCTGGCGATGGAGATTGTTGAGCGTTTTCACGGAATCGATTCGGGCGTGCAGGCGCGGGACCGATTCATCGCCCGTTTCGCCAAATCAGAAATTCCGGATGATCTGCCCGAGCATGCCTTGGCGGCGGGGACGGGGGTTGCCCAAGCCCTCAAGGAGATTGGCATGGTCGCCTCCACGTCCGAGGCATTCCGACATATACAGGCAGGCGCCGTGCGCCTCGCCGGAGAAGTGGTGGCTGATAAGGCGAGCGTCCTAGTCGAGGGCGAATACATCATTCAGGTCGGAAAACGGCGTATGGCGAAAATATATGTGACAAATGTCACGGAAGGGGCTTGACGGGGAAAACAGGGGCTGTATAGTTCGCCTCCCTGCCGCTAACGAGCAGCGGGGCTGAGTTGAAAGGCTCAGGCACTTAGGAAAATAAGTGTTGACGAGGAGAGAAAGGCGTGTAGAATGCGCTCCTCCTTGAAACGAGATGAAAGCGAAAGCGAGTAGTTGAGTGCCTCCAGCCGGAAGGGCTGGATGAGACAATCTTTAAGAATCGAAGATGATTTGTGTGGGTGCTTGTGTTGTCTGGGGATCCAGAAAACATAGGTGACCTGTCAAGACAATAAAATGTAATGACAGGATCAGCTTCTAGCTTTATTAAGTGAAGAGTTTGATCCTGGCT
>DATKTJ010000129.1:0-21067 GCA_035531235.1 Halothiobacillus sp.
GTCCCGCCATCGACCTGGATATGATCGATATCGATGCGCGTCGTACCATCTTTCAGCGGAACGACTTTCAACGTCAAATGCAGCTGAAGTTTCTGCTTGGGATCCACCTGTTCACCGCGCAGCGCCACGTCGGCGTACAAGGCCTGCGGATGCGCGTGGGTCACTTCGATCACGCCCTCTTTCTGATCACTCTTGACCGGATCGAAGCCCAAGCGATCGAGCGCCAGTCCCAAACGATTCCAGACACGCGGATAGGGCTGGCTGACCACGACATAACGTTCGTCCTTGTCCTTGATGTAGAACAGCTTGGCACGCGGCGCAAAGCTCGACGCCATCATGGCGCGGGACTCAGCTTCTGTCTTGCCGGAGAGATACGCCGTCAGACGCGCCAGCACATCGGCCGACAGAGTCGGATCTGGCTTGGCATCCGCATATTTGTATGACTCCTTCTCATCACCTGGGAACAGGGGTTTTTCCCCGGTGAGGGGCATCTTCTGACTCGTCACGAACACCAGGGTTTGATTCGCCGTTTCACCCTGCTCGATCCGGACACGAATCTTCTCGATGTTGTCCGGCTTGAAGAACGTATTCTTGGTGATCTTCAACAGCTTCATCAGGCTGAATCCACTCTGATCGGCCGACTGTGAACCGGTCCAGTCGGTTTCGATCAGGCCCACACCCGGCTCAACCTTTTGGATGGTATACCCTTCATCCTGAAGGAAACTCTGCAGTTTCGGCCAAACGGCATCCGGATTCGCATCGACGGACAAATATCGGGAATCCGGTCCGCCCATCACCTTCACGCCTTCGCCAC
Source organism: Halothiobacillus sp. (assembly GCA_035531235.1). Lineage (GTDB taxonomy): Bacteria > Pseudomonadota > Gammaproteobacteria > Halothiobacillales > Halothiobacillaceae > Halothiobacillus. Next base: position 815 of record DATKTJ010000129.1, read on the forward strand.
GCACCAGCACACCACCGGCACCGCCCTCACTCTTGCTGGCCTCGGCGGCGCGTGCGGAAGCAATGGCCGGCATGGCCAACGACGCTTGGGGATTCGGCACCGTGAATGTCGGCGGCACATCCAGTCGAGCGGCGGGATAATCATTATTGCCCGAGGAGAAAAACGGGATGCTGGAGCAGCCGGAAAGCGTGCTGGCGCTGAGAATCAACACAGTCATCAGGGTGAGCTTCGGACGGGCAAGGGGCAAAACACGCTGGATCATTGGGGGGACTCGCAAAGGTTAATCAGATCGGTTGAGTGGGCAACAGGGTAGCTGATACCGCCAGCCGGACACTAGCAGCAGATTGTTGCAGAAATACCGGCGGCCTGCATGGCAGTGCACACCTGAGCCTCATATTCCGGCGTCAAGGGCAGCAGAGGCAAACGCAGCGTGGGCTCGATAAGACCCATTGCCGCCACGGCCCATTTGACCGGGATCGGATTCGGCTGACAGAACAATTCCCGGTGCAGGGGCTGGAGTTGCTGATCGAACGCACGGGCTTCATCAGCTCGCCCCGCCAAGGCCGCAGCCGTCATCCGATGCATTAACGCCGGGGCAACATTGGCCGTAACCGAAATCGTGCCCTGCCCCCCGGAGAGGATGGCTTCACAACTGAGGTTGTCGTCGCCGGTGTACACGGCAAATCCTTCCGGGGCACCTGCGATGAGTGCCTGCAACCGTGTCAGAGAACCACTGGCTTCCTTGGTGCCGACAATCATGTCGTGGTCACTGAGGCTAAGCGTTGTTTCTGTGCTCATATCAACGCCCGTTCGGCCCGGCACGTTATACAGAATCATCGGCAGTTCGACCGCGTCGGCTATGGCGCGGAAGTGCGCGATCAGGCCCGCCTGAGTCGGCCGATTGTAATACGGCGTGACGGACAGATGCGCGTCGGCACCCGCATCCTTGGCGGCACGCGCAAGATAGATCGCCTCTCGCGTATTGTTCGCCCCCGTACCGGCAATCACGGGGACTCGCCCCGCCACGGTGGCCACCGTGGTGCGAATCACCGCGACATGTTCGTCAAAATCCAGGGTGGCCGACTCCCCGGTGGTACCGACGGCCACAATGGCATCGGTTCCCTGCTCGATGTGAAATTCAATCAAGCGTTCCAAACGAGGAAAATCGACCGCACCCTGTGCTGTCATTGGCGTGACCAGCGCCACGAGGCTGCCGGTAATCTGTTGCGTGCTCATAAACCGCCTTTGCGAAGAAATACCTGTACGACCCGATCGGGTGCATTGCCGACATGTCACCGCGATACGATACCATTTTCGACCTGATTCAACGTGCCATAGTAGCGACAGGACACGGTGACTGACAAGCCGCACGCCCCGAAGCACCGCATTCAGGCATCACTGGCGCGCCCGCGTTTCAACAACTCGTCATAAACCTCGTTGCGTTTTCTCGACGAAAGGCGTGCAACAACGCGCGCAATCATGCTGGGTGGCGCCTGCTCCGCGAGCAGGGTTTCCAGCAACAGATCAACCGGTATCTGCGCTTCGGACTCGAGTTGCTGCTCGGACAACCCAGCCACCAGGACAACGAACTCCCCGCGTGCCGGAATCACACCCTGCGCCAGGGCATCACTCAGTGTGTCCAGCGTACCGGAATCCAGCGACTCGAATCGCTTGGTCAATTCACGCGCGAGGACAGCTTCGCGCGCACCGCCCAATACTTCCTTGAGGGATGAAACCATCGCCTGAATGCGATGAGGCGCTTCATAGAAAACCAGGGTCGCCGTTCCGCCCGCCAATGCCTGCAGGCGCGCTTCACGACCTCGAGATTTGGCAGGCAAAAAGCCCTCGAACCAGAAGTGTGTACTGTCCAACCCGGAAGCCGACAGCGCAGCGATGGCCGCACAGGCACCCGGAATCGGGCTGACACGGTGTCCTTGGGCCTTGAGTGTGCGTACCAGCAGGCTACCGGGGTCGCTGATGGCGGGTGTCCCCGCGTCGCTGACGAGCGCTATCGATTCGCCCGCAGCCAAGCGGATGCCGATCTCCGCCGAGCGCATGGCTTCGTTGTGTTCATGCAAGGAAAATACACGATTACGCACCCCGAAATGATCGAGCAACTTGCGCACATGCCGGGTATCCTCACAGGCGATGGCATCCACGCCCTTGAGCACGGCGATGGCGCGCTCGGTCATGTCCGCTAGATTCCCGATCGGTGTCGCGACCAGATACAATACGCCGGGTTCCACCCAACGGCTGGCCACCGGGACTGACACATCGTCTGTGGCAGACAGATCATCTCCGGACGAGCTTCCTCCCGCGCAGGAAGCGTCTCCCGATCCGTATTGATCGGACGCTTGGTCCGAATCGGACAAGGCAGCAGCAGCGGGCATTTCAGGAATAGACATTTCTTGATACTCGAAATTTTTTTAATCATCATAGCGTTTGCTGCTTCCGGCAAACGACTTTAAAAGCGAGACCTCGATATCCATGGACCGATTCCAGTCGCTTCGAACCTTGTTGGTGGCCTATACACGACGTATTCCCCGGATCATGGATCGTCATCAGGGTACTGTGTACCGAAGTTCAAAACACATCGGACTACCAATCTTTCTGTGCACGGCGCTCCTTGCAGGCTGCGCTCAGGGGCCGGGTGGCCCCGGCGTACAGGGTGGCGGAGCGCCCTCGGCGGCCGAAACCCAACTGAGCACGGCCATGGCCAGCCAGGATCCCAAGCAGATTGCCCAAGCCCAAATGAATTTGGCCGCCCAGATGTCGGGTACGCAACGCAGCGATCTTCAGATGCAAGCCGTTGAAACCGCCGTCGATGCCGCCGACTTCACGCTCGCCAACAACCTCCTGGCACAAGCCGATACGCGGGCGCAGTGGCCAGCTCAGGCGCCACGCCGTGCGCAACTACTTTCCGGTTTTTCCCAGTGGCAACAGGGACACGCCGAGCAGGCCTTTTCTACCGTCAACAACCTGCCCCTGCCGCTGACACCCGGTGAAGCCCAGCGCCGTCTTTTTCTTATGGCCGTGATCGACGAGGCATCAAGCCACCCCATTGATGCCGCTCGACAACGTGCTGCCCTGGACGGCATGTTGACGGGACCCGATGCCGAGAAAAATCGAGCCACCTTGTGGAATGATCTGAGCAGCGCACCTGTCGACGAAATTGCGCAAACAGTCAAAACAACCAGCAATCCTGTTTTTGCCGACTGGCTGGGCCTGGCACTGGTTTACCGCACGCGCCCCGGCGAGCTGCAATCCTGGATACAGAATCATCCCAATCACCCGGCCGTCACCTCGGGGTTTGCCACGCTGTTGCTGGGCAACGCCAGTAGCATGTCTATTCCCGCGCCCACCGGTACCGGCCCAATCATCGTACTCCTCCCCTTGACCGGCGATTATCAGACGATTGCCAAAGCCATCAGCGACGGCATCAACTTTGCTCATGATCGTTTGGGTCTCGCTGCCAATAACGATATCCGGATCATGGACAGCGGCACGACGCTCGCCAGTTTTGCCCAAGCCCTGACCACCGCACTAGCCGCCCAGCCGTCGGTCATCATCGGGCCATTGCTCAAGGAACAGATACCCGCGCTGAACAACATCCCCGGCAATGCCCCGCCGATCATCGCGTTGAACACGCCCAGCGACGGTATTGCGTTACCACCTGGCATCATCAGCTACTCGCTGTCGCCCGACGTGGATGCGCGGGCCACGGCCGACCAGATGATCAAGGACCACAAGATGACGGCGCTCGTCTTCGCCGCCGACAACGGATTGGGGCATCGCATCAGTGATGCTTTTAGCCGCGAATACACCCTGCTGGGCGGTCAGGTTCTGGATAGCGAATACTACGACCCGACCGCGACGGATTTCTCCAGTCAACTGCGCACCCTCCTCCAGGTGCATGCCTCGTCGAAGGGGGTCTTTCAACCCACGATCCAGACGGCTGCCCAAGGTATTTTTCTCGGTGCTACCAGTCAGCAAGCACGCATGATCGTCCCGCAACTGGATTATTTCGGCGCCGATCAACTGCCCCGATACGGTGTGGGCATGATCTACAACGGAACGCCCAACCCCCTCGCCGACCAGGACAAGAACGGGCTCGTCATCCCGGTGGAGCCGATCTTGCTGGCAGCCAACGCCGGACCAAACGACCCCATGCTCGGAACCTACGAGCGAGCCAACCTCTCCCAGCTCCCTCGGCTGTTCGCCTTTGGCTCGGATGCCTTGCTGATTGCCAGCGACCTCAAGGCCCTCTTGGCGCACCAGACCATCAACGGCCTGACGGGTGCTTTGAGCCTGTCCCTGACCGGTGAAATCGATCGAAAACCCGCCTGGGCTCAATTCAAGCAAGGGATACTCCAGCCATTGGTCGGCACGGACACGCGTAATCTACCCAGTACCATCCTGAGCCCCGGATCGAGTGATTCTTCGGCACCAACGCAGTCTCAACAGTCACAAGCCCCGGTGGACCTGTCCCCGCCGAGCAGCCCACCACCTTCGACACCCGCAACCCCGGTGCCGACGTTCACGGATGGGGGGGGGCTTGCCCCTGCGCCCGTGGCTCATTGAACGGGCGCGGGCTCTGTTTGCCCGTGGGCCAGTCATGGAGATGAAAGGTGCGGCACCTGACAGCACCCTGACGCGAGGACACCAAGCGGAGACCCTCGCCGCCGAGTATTTATCCCGCCAGGGACTGAAGCTCCTTGACCGGAATGTCCGAGCGGGACGGGGCGAAATCGATCTTGTCATGTTATCGGGCGCAACCCTGGTTTTTGTCGAGGTACGCGCCAGGAAATCAGCGGCGCCCGTTTCCGCAGTGGAAAGCATTTCGCGTAGCAAGCGACTCAAGGTCATCGAAACGGCGGAACGACTCCTGCAGACGCGCGCCGAATGGCGGAATCGCCCCTGTCGCTTCGACGTCGTTGCAGTTCGCACGGCATCTGACATGCAACCGGATCACATCGACTGGATCAAGGATGCCTTTCAGGCCGGCCAGGACTGAGTTGCCCACCGACAGCACCAAGCGGGTGATCCATTGCGCCGATGGACGCCCGCCCGAGCACTGACCGAATTAGAGTTTCCGCCATACCGATTGCCATGATCGAATAGGCTTTACCCCAAAATACCGAGCTGTTCACGATCTGGAGAACCCTGCGTTGAAAAACCCTATGCCCCCTTATCAGCCCCGCGTATCCCCCTCATGAGTTCCATGCTCACTCTCGTTCAAAACCGCCTGCAGCAAACTCTGCAGCAACTCGATCTCGTCCTTGCACCGCAGGTCGAACCCCTGCTTCAGGCGGCCGGCGCCATGTTGCACACGGTTCTGAATGGCCAGAAAATCCTGGTCTGTGGCGCGCGCGAGCGCTCCCAGCTGGCCGCCCATTTTGCCCGCCTGATGGTCGGACAGTTCGAACACGAACGCCCTGGACTGCCCGTCATTTCCCTGCAGGAATTTCCAGGGGGGCATGAGCCATACGCCAAGGCAATTCGGGCATTAGGCGCCCATAACGATGTGCTGTTTGCCATCGCACGGCACGATGCCGATGGCTTGGAGCCCGCCCTGAAGGCCGCGCGTGAACGCGATATGATCGTCGTACTGTTGACCAGCGGCAATACCGAGCAACTCATGGCAGACATGAGCACCCATGACAGCCTGCTCTGTCTCGAATCCAATGCCGAAGGCGTCGTTCATGAAGCCCAGTTGATCCTGATTCACACCCTATGTGATTTGATCGACCGACAATTGCTCGGAATTGCAGAATGACAGATCCGGTCGACGTTCCAAGTGGTCTGCCCCAGACCCACCCGTCCCTGGACAGTCTGTTTGCGGAGATGAGTGATTTCCTGCCTGCCGACCGAATCAGTCGTGAAGCCGGCACCTGCTGGGCGTACGGCATGGACAACAGCCGTCTGCACCATCCGGCAGATATCGTGGTTTTCCCGCTGGATCACGACGAAGTACAAAGGATCGTACTGTCTGCGCGCCGCCACGGCGTACCGATCACGACCCGTGGTCGTGGCACGGGCACGGCAGGCGGCAGCGTGCCCCTGCAAGGCGGCGTCGTGGTCGTGATGGACCGGATGAATCAGGTGCTTGAGTTTCGTCCGGAAGACCGTCTAATCCGGGTACAGACCGGGATCATCAATGCCGAAGTACAACGCGTCGTCTCGGCAGCGGGCTTCTTCTGGCCGCCAGACCCGACCAGCAATGCCCTATGCACCGTGGGGGGCAATCTTGGCTGCAATGCAGCTGGGCCGCATGCGGTGAAGTACGGCACAACCCGGGAAAATGTTCTGGGTTTAAAAGCGGTCGCAGGCACGGGAGCCACGATCATCGCAGGCACCGAAACCACCAAGGGAGTGGTCGGCTACGACCTCACTCGTCTACTGATCGGCGCCGAGGGCACCCTGGGCATCATTACCGAAGCCACCCTAAAGCTTACCCCGTTACCCGATGCCCGCTGTCTGATCCGGGCCTTTTATCCGAATATGCATGCGGCATCCCAAGCGGTATCGCGGCTGATGAACCAGCCCGCCACACCCGCCGCCATCGAATTCATCGACGGCAATGCCTTGAATCTGATGCGCAGCCACTCGGCGAATCCGGAGGCCCTCGCCATTCCTGAATCGGCCGGGGCGCTGCTCATGATCGAAGTGGACGGCATGAGTGAGTCGCTGGCCAATCAAACGGACCTGATCCAAGCCGCGGCCCGAGGGGATACAGACGACCAGGCGGCACTGATCAGTCTGGAAATCGCCCGAACACCCCAGGAAATGGCTCTGCTCTGGTCGGCCCGCAAGGCGTTATCGCCTACGCTCCGCCTCGTCGCGCCAAAAAAGATCAATGAGGATGTTGTCGTACCCGTCTCGCGGATTCCGCTGCTGATCACCGCACTCGACGAGATCGCGCTGCGTCATTCGGTGAAAATCGTCAATTTCGGCCACGCAGGCAATGGCAACATTCACGTGAACCTGCTGATCGACCCGGATGATCCGGCACAAAGTGCCGCAGCCGATGCCGCCTTGGCGGAAGTGTTTTCAACGGTCTTGGCGCTCAAGGGCACGCTTTCCGGTGAGCATGGCATTGGTGCGGTCAAACGGGAATACATTCGCGATGAAATCGCACCCGAGACCCTGCTGCTGATGCATGGCATCAAGCACGTCTTTGATCCGGACGGCATCATGAATCCCGGAAAGAAAATACCCGATGCCATCGTCACCCCCGCCAAACCCGGGTAATCGAAATAACCTGGATACCAGAAATCCCACACCGAATTGATCGGATACCTCAACAACTTTCCCGATATGTCGTATCCTGCGCATTGAACTCAAATCAGTCGTCACTCTATCCATGACCACCATCGCCATACTTACAATCATCGGCTATCTCACCGCAGCATTACTGCTGTGGTTGAGCGGGAGCCAAACGGATGCACCGCCACGCTACCGCCTGCCGGCCTTCAGTACCGCCTCACTGGCGATGATCGCCAATGCCGTATTGATTTATCAGAATGCCTATCTCGAGCATGTGATGGGCCTGAACATGAGTGTGTTCAATGCCTTGTCCGCCATCTTCTGGCTGTCATCGTTGATTACCCTCATCACCAGCCTGCGAAGTCCGGTCGAAAACATCCTGCTCGTACTGCTCCCTCTGACGGCCGTTTCCGTCCTTCTGGCGCAGTTTTTCCCGGATCACAGTCTGGTGATCCATGCGCGCAATCCGGCCCTGGACGTCCATATTTTCATTTCCCTGGTCGCCTATGCGCTCATCACGCTGGGTGCGGTGCAGGCATTGATGCTCGCCTGGCAACATCGCGCCCTGCACGACCGCCACCCCTCGGGACTGGTCAGCCGTCTGCCGCCCATGGAGTCGGTCGAGCAACTGATGTTCCGGTTCATCACCGTTGGTTTCATTCTTCTGACGCTGGCACTGGCAACAGGGTTTCTGTTTGTCGACAATATCTTCGCACAGCATCTGGTACACAAGACCGTGCTGTCAGTGGTCAGCTGGGTGATTTTCTTTGGATTGCTGATGGGGCGTCATTTTGCCGGATGGCGGGGCAAGACGGCCGTGTACTGGACACTGGCCGGTTTCAGCGCGCTGATTCTGGCCTATTTTGGCACCAAAATCGCACTGGAATGGGTCTTTCACGTTCGCTAACGCTCGGGGGCATGACCCGGCCCCAACGATCAACTTCCGCGCAAATGTTCGACCAAGTCAAAACCATCAATCTTGAATGCCTTGCCAAATCCGTTCACGAGTCGACCTGAGCCTGGTGCGATGCGATGCAAGTGGAAATCCGGCAATTGCAGCAGCACATCGACAATCTTGCCATGCCTTTCCCGAAAGTGCGCAAACACCTCGTCCGCCCGCGTATCAACGCGATCGACCCGACTGACATCGGCACGCCAAGTCACCCGAGTACGATTGTAGATATTGACCAGGCCGGCCTCGTCTTCCAACAACATGATCTCCACCGTCGGGCATACCTTCACATGGCGCGTATGCGGGGATAGATCACTCATCAGCACCCAAAAAGCCTCATTGATCCAGACAAACGGCAGCGTACTGATACTGGGGAAACCATCTTCATCGATTGTCGCCAGAATCAACGCCCGCAACTCTTTGCGTAGCGACAGCAAACGCATTTGATCGGGGTTGGCGGATTGAAGAAATTGTTCGCGCGATATGCTCATGATGCTCAGCCCTGGCCCGCAAGTGGGCGCACTATAATGCTCACAATAAAAAGGGTTTAGCTAATTGTAGACTGAATTTGCACGATCGAATCAGCCCCAGCACCACAAAATTTCGACATGCAACGCGTGACCAGAATACCGCTTGGATACAGACCAAGACGTCTAGATACGAAATCCTTCCACCATCGTGGCGAGCGAATGGCTGTCCTTTTGAACCGAATCTACCGCGCGTTTTGCCTGATGCATGTTTTTCGAACCTGAGGCGATGACTTCAACCAGCGTCGTCAGATCGGTATGGAGCAGTTCGATGCTTCTTTGGTGACGCTGATTGTCCGCTTCGACATCACAGGTCGCCGCCAGGGATTTCTCGATAGCCGCCAGAATCTCCACCAATTCGTGTTGAGCGCTGCTCAGTGCCGATTCGGCCTGCTGCGAGTAGGAAACGACTTCACTCATGGTCCGGTCGGTATTGGTGACATCGCGCGTCAATCGCTCCATGACCGCAGCGATTTCCACGGTTGCATCCCGACTGCGTTTCGCCAACGCGCGGACTTCTTCCGCAACTACGGCAAATCCACGGCCATGCTCCCCTGCGCGCGCTGCTTCAATGGCAGCATTCAGCGCCAGCAGGTTGGTCTGATCCGCCACCGATCCGATCGTTCGTGTCATTCGTTCGACTTCATCCTTTGCCGATACCAGACCACGAATATGTACCGTTGACTCCTCAACACGGGTAATCGCCTCATGAATCGATTCCACGCTGAGTGCAATCTGCCCCTGCCCCTGTTCCGACCGGGCCTTCATCGCACGGACCTGCTCACCGACTCGTTGCAGAGCCCCTTCGAGGGACGCGCCACTGCTGGCCAGGTGGTCAACCTCGGTAATAACCCGTCCGCGCTGTTTTTCGACCCGATCCTGCCCAGATAACACCTGACCGATTAGCCCATGCAGGGTTTCAGAAGCCTGATTCAATGAGGTACTGCCCCGATTGATGTCGCCAATCTGGCGGTGCAGGGTATTAATCATGCCGTTGAAACTGTCGGAGATCTCTCCTACCGAATCGTCACTCACAACATCACATTTACCCGTCAGGTCACCCTGACGTATGGCACTGGCCAAACGGGCCATTTTCATCAACTGACGCAGGATCACAACATGGGTGATCCAATAATTCACGAGGCCCACCGTGATGCCGGCAACAATGCACCCCAGAATGAACCACTCCAGCATCCCCGGTCGATAAGTCACGAAAAAGCTGGCAAAAACAGGGAATATCAACCCCATCAAAACACCCATGCCAATAAAGGACCATTTCAGTCGACGCAGGATACTGGGGTTTTTCATCAAATTTTCCAAAGTTAATTAACTGTGTTCATAAAGAGCCATGCTCATCATCAATGCGGGGTTATCGACAAGTAACGATCATACTTTAATGACCTAACCATGACATGAGTGTAGTCAAGCCAAGTCACTGCAGATATGCAACCATCCAAAAGCCCCCGCAACATTCCGCCCGGATTGTTATCATGGCAAACATGAATGTCGATCACGAAAGCCTGGCACCCACAAATCTCCGCAGTGATGAAGAATGCAGTCGAATCGCCAGCCCGATCGGCAGCGGTTTTCGTTATGCCTGTCTGCCGATTCCCGAAGCAGAGCGGCGCGCCGTCACTGCCTTGCGGGCGTTTGATCTGACGCTGATGGAAATCACGGATACGCGGGCTGATACACAGATCGCCCGGCGCAAGCTCGACTGGTGGCGGAATGCACTGCATCAATCCTGTACGCACCATACGGCGGAGCATCCGATCCTGCAGTCCCTGCTCGCTGCAGTCGACCGACCCACTCTCAACGATCTTGTCCCCTATTTTGAGGCGCGACTGGGGGCCGCCGTCGTCGAGCTGGATTATCAGGGCTTTGAAATGCAATCGGATCTGGAGGCCTACCTCGATGCCTCGGGTGGGGCCATGTATCGCCTATATGCCCGGGTGTTGCAGGCACCTCAAGATACCCATGCCGAACTCGGCCAACTCGGCGCGCTGCATCATCGATTATTCCGACTGACCTACCTGGGCCGTCATGTCCAACGTGGACAGATATATCTGCCCGCCGAACAGCTGACGCGGTCGGGTTTGACCGAGGCGGACTTCCACCGACCGAATGCCCCTGAACGACTTGCCGTATTCTTGCAGGCCGAATTATCCGATATTGAAAACAAGCAGACCGAGGCCATCACCCGCCTGCGGGTGATCACACCCAAACCCTCAACGTTCTTCAGAGCCATGATTGCACTCGATCGCGCACAGATGGCGCTGCTCAGACGCCATGAGGCACAGGTGCTGACCTCCCGGCCGGAAACCACCCCTTTTACACGACTCGTCTCGGCCTGGTGGGGCAGCAAACGCCCCTTGCCGAAAATTCGTACCTCATCATCCACCTAAGAATCATCACCATGCCCGACACGATGCCCCTTCCGCAGCCACTCCCGAACCTGACCGATCGAATCGTCGTCATCAACGGCGCGACCGGCACGCTTGGCAGCGCCATGGCACATGCCCTGCAGCGCTGCGGGGTACAGCTGGTCCTGTTCGGCCGGAAAAGCGACGTTCTGAACCGGCTGGCGGATGAGCTCGCGGCCACATCCAGTCCGCATGCCACATCAAAACCACCTCTGATCCAGCCGGTTGATTTTTCCGGCGCGAAGGTCGAAGACTATCAGACACTAACCGACGCTCTTTCAGACTCGTTCGGCCACATAGACATCCTGATCCATGCCATGGGACAGGGCGGGCAACTTTCACCACTCGCGCACACCGACCTCCTTAAATTCCAGGAGAGTCTGCACGTGAACTTCACCGCACCCTTTGCCCTAAGCCGGGCACTCTGGCCCTTGTTGGAAGCAGCGGGAGCGGCCGGAGCGAGCAAGGGACAAATGTTGTTTTTCACCGATCGGGGCACACCCGCCTTCGGCAATGCCTACGCCCCTGCGCATGCGGCCCTGGCGCGGCTGGTCGAGCAATGGGCGAACGAAACCGATACCGTTCGGATCAACGCCCTCGATCCGGGCCCGACCCACAGCGGCTTGCGGCAATATCGTTTCCCCGGTGAGTCAGTATCCGAGCGGGCAGCGGCAGAAGACATGCTTCCGGCAGCCTTCTCCCTGCTCACGGATGAGCATGCACACGGCCGCATCGTCCGGCTTCAGCCAGATCGCTACTGAGCCTCTCAACAGACATTCCGGGCAGGCAGGCTGTCTTGACCGGACTATGCGCCCTGACAGGTTGGTTGATCGGGTCGGCAAACACGCATGATCCGTTGCCGCCGATGGCCCCATGACATCGCAAATGTTCCGGGTTGTTGTATGCTGAACCACGATTATTAATTTCGACACCAGCAGCTTAAATACGCGACAGAATGACAGGGAGTTAGCATCCATGATTAGCCTTCAGGTCACAGGATTATTCGGTCTGATCGTCCTATTTCTGGACATCTGGGCAATCGTGCGACTCATCCAGAGTCCAGCGGGTCCGGGCGTTAAAACGATCTGGGTTCTGATCATTCTGTTCATGCCCATTTTGGGGCTTCTTCTCTGGTTTCTGCTGGGACCAAGAGACTAGCGTTCAAGCGAGAAGCCCCCACCCTCCTTGCCCCCGACAAACATCAAGCTTGACCCAATCCATCAACGACGAGTCGACGACATGAGCGAATCCAAGACCATACTTCTGGGTGCGGGGAAGCAACCCGCCTATCTGTATAGCGGCATGATCAACAGGCACGGACTGATTGCCGGGGCAACCGGTACGGGTAAAACGGTGACGCTTCAGGTTTTGGCCGAGCAGTTTTCCCGCTTGGGCACCCCGGTTTTCGTGGCCGATATCAAAGGGGATCTCTCCGGTATCGCCGCAGCCGGGAAGCCGCACCCAAAAATCACCGAACGCGCCGTGAAAATGGGCCTGGAGCCCATTGCGTTCAGCGCCAATCCCGTGATTTTCTGGGATGTCTACGGCGAACAAGGGCACCCGCTCCGACTGACGATTTCCGAGCTGGGTCCGGTCGTCCTTGCCCGCCTGCTGGGCTTGAACGAACTGCAGGAAGACATTCTGCAGATCATCTTCCAGATCGCGGACGATCAGGGGTTACTCCTGCTCGACCTCAAGGATCTGGATGCGCTGCTGCGGCACATCGATGAAGACACCAACCAATATCAAGGCGATTACGGACGCATTTCGCGTCAAAGTCTGGGTGCCATCATGCGTACCGTCACCGCCTTCAAGCGCGAAGGTGCGGAGCAACTGTTCGGCGAACCCGCCATCACGCTGGACGACCTGCTGATTCAATCCGAAAGTGGCGCAGGCATGATTCACGTGCTCGCCGCCGATCGACTGTACCGGGAAGGCCCACAGGTTTATGCCGCCTTACTCTTGTGGTTGCTCTCGGAGCTGTTCGAGCAGATGCCGGAAGTCGGCGACCCCGAGAATCCGAAATTCGTGCTGTTTTTTGATGAGGCGCACCTGCTGTTCGACGACGTACCCAAACCCCTGATCGACAAGATCGAACAGGTTGTACGCCTGATCCGCTCGAAGGGTGTCGGTGTCTTTTTCGTCACGCAAAATCCATTGGATCTGCCGGAAAACGTGCTGGGCCAACTGGGCAATCGCGTTCAGCACGCCCTACGCGCCTTTACACCGCGTGACCAGAAAGCCGTTCGAGCGGCAGCCCAGACCTTTCGCAGCAATGCGGACGTGGATGTCGAACGGGTCATCACCACGATGGGTGTGGGCGAGGCTCTGGTGTCCACCCTGGATGTCAAGGGTATGCCCACCCCGGTCGATCAGATCCTGTTGCGACCGCCTGTCAGTCGAATCGGTCCGCTGACAGCCGAGGAACGGAGCGCCATTATGCTTCGCTCCCGCTACAAGGGTCGCTTCGATCACCCCGTGGATCGCGAATCCGCCTTCGAACGGCTCAAGACTCGCCGAGAACAGGCCCAGCAGGCAGCCGAGTCCGCGGCGGAAGCCAAACAGGAACAAGCACAGACACGGGAATCTGTGCCAAAACCAACATCTGGAAGCCGTCGCCAAAGCCCTATGGAAGCGTTTGTCACGAGCGCCGCCCGCGCCATCGGCAGCCAGCTTGGCCGGCAACTCCTGCGCTCGCTGCTTGGCAGTCTGAAACGTTAAAGCCGGTTCAAGCAGACACATGACACCCATGACTCGCTCGACAAAATTGACCCTGTAGCCAGCCTTCATGCGTCCCGCAGATAGGAAAAGGCGGAAAATTTACGCATAATGCACGCATCTGTCTGGTTCAATACCTGTTGGCCGTTGCTGAATATCGGTGACGCCGAAGACATCGAGCGAATGAGTCCTGGACTCGGGCGCCGGTTAACCGTTTGTTTTAAAACCTGCCTGGCTACATTGGCATCAGCCGGCCAGAGCGTGCAGCGGACACAGGGGTGTGCTGCCGTATTTGTTTCGCTTCCGAAGGAGTATCCGTGTGACCCAATTTCAAGATCATGATCCGCAAGAAACCCGCGAATGGCTCGATGCCCTGGAGGCTGTCGTTGCCTTTGAAGGTACGGACAAGGCGCGTCATCTGATCGGCTCCTTGATTGAAGCGGCCCGCAAACACGGTATCGATACCCCCTACTCCGCAACCACGCCCTATATCAACAGCATCCCGACCGAAAAGGAACCGCCCTATCCCGGCGATCGGCAGATGGAGCAACGTCTGCGGGCGCTGGTGCGCTGGAACGCGATGGCGATGGTGGCCCGTGCCAACAAACACACCTCGGTCGGCGGCCACATCGCGTCCTACCAGTCCAGTGCGACCATGTATGAAGTGGGTTTCAACCATTTCTTCAAGGGACCGGAGCACCCTGATGGGGCCGACATGGTCTTCTTCCAGGGACATGCCTCGCCCGGCATGTATGCCCGCGCCTTCCTCGAAGGGCGTATCACGGAAGAACAACTGATCAATTTCCGTCAGGAAGCCCACAAGAATGGGCTCTCGTCCTATCCCCACCCGTGGTTGATGTCCGATTTCTGGCAATTCCCGACCGTATCCATGGGCCTTGGCCCCCTGATGGCGATCTATCAAGCCCGTTTCATGAAATACATGGATGGACGCGGATTATCGAAAGCGAACGGCCGCAAGGTATGGGCCTTCCTCGGCGATGGCGAGATGGATGAGCCCGAATCCACCGGCGCGATTGGCTTGGCGGTCCGGGAAAAACTCGACAACCTGGTTTTCGTCGTCAATGCCAACCTGCAACGCCTCGATGGCCCCGTTCGCGGAAACGGCAAGATCATCCAGGAACTCGAAGGCACATTCCGTGGCGCAGGCTGGAACGTCATCAAGGTTATCTGGGGTCCGGGCTGGGATGCACTTCTGAGCAAGGATATCTCCGGCAAGCTCATGCAACGCATGATGGAAGTCGTTGATGGCGAATACCAGGCCTACAAAGCCAAGGACGGCGCCTTCGTCCGTGAAAACTTCTTCGGCAAATACCCGGAAACCGCCGATCTCGTCAAGAACATGACCGATGACGAGATTTTCTCCCTGACGCGTGGCGGACATAGCTCCCACAAAATGTATGCGGCCTACAAGGCGGCGACCGAGCACAAGGGGCAGCCGACCGTCATCATCGCCAAGACCATCAAGGGCTACGGCATGGGACCGTTCGGCGAAGGCGCCATGACAGCGCACAACCAGAAGAAACTCGATATCGACGGGCTGAAGTACTTCCGCGATCGGTTCAGTCTACCCATCTCCGACAGCCAGCTTGAAAACGATGTGCCGTTTTACAAGCCCGAAGACAGCCATGAGCTGATCAAGTACCTGCATGAACGACGCCAGCACCTCGGCGGCTACCTGCCGACCCGGTTGGACCGCTCTGCCGCTCTGCCCGTCCCCGCACTCGAAGCCTTCGACATGATCCTCAAGGGGACCGGCGATCGCGAGATGTCCAGCACCATGCTGTTCGGTCGGATTCTCGCCATCATCCTGCGGGACAAGGCGCTGGGCAAACGCGTCGTACCGATCATTCCCGACGAGGCCCGGACCTTTGGTCTGGAAGGCCTGTTCCGTCAGGTCGGCATCTACGATCCGGCCGGCCAGCTGTATGAACCGGTCGATGCGGATCAGGTCTCCTGGTACAAGCAGGCCACCAACGGCCAGGTATTGCAGGAAGGGATCAACGAAGCGGGTTCCATGTCCTCCTGGCTCGCTGCGGCCACGGCCTATGCCAACTACGGCGAGGCCATGATCCCGTTCTACATCTATTACTCCATGTTCGGCTATCAGCGGGTGGGCGATCTCGTTTGGCTGGGCGGCGACATGCGGGCGCGCGGCTTCATTATTGGCGGCACCGCGGGTCGGACGACGCTGGAAGGCGAAGGTCTGCAGCACCAGGATGGGCACAACCTCGTCTTCTTCAGTGCGGTACCGAACTGCAAGTCCTACGATCCGACCTATGGCTACGAGATGGCCGTCATCATCCGGGCAGGCCTGCAGGAGATGTTCGCCGAGAAGAAGGATCTGTTCTACTACATCACCGCGATGAATGAGAACTATCCACACCCCGCGATGCCGGAAGGCGTGGAAGAAGGCATCCTCAAAGGCATCTACCCGTTGCGGACATCCAAGGCCAAACACAAACCGCGCGTACAGCTTCTGGGCTCAGGCACGATCTTGCGCGAGGTTGAACAGGCCGCCCGATGGCTCGAAGCGGATTGGGGTGTCACGGCGGATGTCTGGTCGGCCACCAGTTTCAGCGAATTGGCCCGTGAAGGTCAGGCCTGTGATCGTGCCAACCGGCTACACCCGGATCAACCCGCCAAAATACCGTTTCTCACCCAGACGCTGGCGCCCACTAAAGGCCCCATCATTGCGGCAACCGATTACATTCACCTGTATACCGAACAAGTCCGTGCATTCGTGCCGCGGCGCTATGTCACCCTGGGCACCGATGGTTTCGGCCGTTCGGATACCCGGGAAGCCCTGCGTCGCTTCTTTGAAGTCGATGCCGCGCATGTCGTGGTTGCGGCGCTCAAGGCGCTTGTGGACGAAGGCACCTTGCCCGCCCAGGTAGTCAATGATGCGATCGGCCGTTATGGTATCGATGCCAGTTTGGCCATGCCCAGTGCCCGTTAATTCTGATCCGAACCATTCGCTCTTCGCGCAGGCACTGCGCGGAGATCACGATTCAAGCTTATGGAGCCATCACGCATGACCGTGAAGTCAGTCACTCTGCCGGATATCGGCAATTACAAGGATGTCCCCGTCATCGAAGTACTGGTCGCCGTGGGCGATCGTGTCGAGAAGGAACAATCGCTCATCACCCTCGAATCCGACAAGGCGACGATGGAAATTCCCGCACCGTTCGGGGGCATCATTCGTCGGGTGATGGTCAAGAACGACGACAAGATGAACATCGGTGATGTGATTGCCGAGATCGAAGTCAGTGCCGAAGCGGCCGAACCCACCCCAATCGAGCCGGTCACTGCCGCCAGTGAACCTGCGCCCGTCGCGGCACCGGCCAAGCCGGCACCCGCTACACCCCCCGCACCTGCTGCCATGGTGGAAACGACCTCAGCGCCTGCCAGCGGTCCCTACCCCATCAATGCCCCGACCACGAGCGCGCAGTATCACGCCAGTCCGTCCGTGCGCGCATTCGCCCGTCGCCTGGGTGCCGACCTGACCAAGGTCGTCGGTACCGGCATCAAGAACCGAATCCAGCAATCGGATGTTGAAGCCTTTATCAAGCAGACATTAAGTGGCTCGGTCACGTCGTCCGGCACCACGGGCGGCGCCGGTATTCCCCCCTTGCCCGCCATCGACTTCAGCCAGTTTGGCGAAACGGAAACCGTGCCGCTCTCACGTATCCAGAAGCGTTCCGGCAAACACCTCACCAGTTGCTGGCTCAATATCCCGCACGTCACGCAATTCGACGAAACGGACATCACCGATCTTGAGGCTTTCCGGCAATCACTGAAATCGCGTGCCGAAAAGGCCGGTGTGAAGCTCACCCCGCTTGTTTTCATTCTCAAGGCCGTGGCTCGTGTGCTGAGCGAACAGCCGAAACTCAATGCCTCGCTTGATCCATCTGGCGAGAATTTGATTCTCAAGAAATACATCAACATCGGCGTTGCGGTGGACACCCCCAACGGCCTCGTGGTTCCCGTGATCCGGAACGTCGACCAGAAGGGGCTGTTTGCCCTGTCCACCGAACTGGCCGAAGTCAGCAAGCGGGCGCGCGATGGCAAACTGACCCCGGACGATCTGTCCGGGGGATGCTTCTCCATTTCTAGCTTGGGCGGCATTGGCGGCACTCAGTTCACACCCATTGTGAATGGCCCTGAAGTCGCCATCCTGGGCGTTTCCCGCGCCAAAATGGTACCAGTCTGGAATGGTGAAGCGTTTGAGCCGCGCCTCATGCTGCCACTGGCCCTCTCCTACGATCACCGCGTCATTGATGGCGCCCAGGGCGCTCGCTTCATCACCGCACTCTCGAGCGTATTGACCGATCTGCGCGAATTGATTCTGTAAAAAGGCAAGCATTCCATGGCAACGACAGAAACCCTCAAACTCCCCGACATCGGTAATTTCGAGAAGGTCGAGATTATCGAGATCCTGATCGCCCCCGGTGATGTCATCGCGGCCGAAACCTCCCTGTTGACCCTCGAATCCGACAAGGCGACGATGGAAATTCCATCGCCCATGGCGGGCAAGGTTGTGGATGTACTCGTCAAGATCGGCGACAAGGTCGGCACCGGAGATCCCATTGCCACACTGGAGCTGGCCGAAACCGCGCCAGCGACTGCCGTATCCAATACAGTAGCGCCCACTCCAGAACCCGCTGCTGCGACGGCGACCGCCGAGACACGTCAGGTCTCAATCCAATCTGCGCCCGCGGCGGACATCGCGACCGATCACCAGTGCGACATACTCGTCCTGGGCGCTGGTCCCGGCGGCTACACGGCGGCTTTCCGTGCGGCAGATCTCGGCAAGCAGGTCATCCTGATCGAACGGTTCGAACAGATTGGCGGCGTCTGCCTGAATGTCGGTTGCATTCCCTCCAAGGCCCTGCTGCATGTTTCCAGCATTCTCAACGAAACGCGCGACATGGGTGCCCATGGCGTGACATTCGCCGAGCCGACCATCGATCTGGACAAGCTGCGCGGCTTCAAGAACGGGGTGATCACCAAGCTGACCGGCGGCCTCAAGCAACTCGCCAAACAGCGTAAGGTCACTATTCTGCACGGTATCGGCCAGTTCTCGAGCCCCAATCATCTCACCGTCAAGGCCAGTGACGGCACGGAAACAACGGTCGGCTTCGCCCATGCAGTGATCGCAGCGGGCTCACAGCCGGTCAAGCTGCCCTTTATTCCGCATGACGATCCGCGCGTCATGGATTCCACCGATGCCCTGGATCTGGCCGATATTCCCGCCCGCATGCTCGTCATTGGCGGCGGCATCATTGGTCTGGAAATGGCACAGGTCTATGCCTCATTGGGCTCCAAGATCACCATCGTCGAGTTGGCCGACACCATCATCCCCGGTGCGGACAAGGATATGACCCGCCCGCTGCTCAAAGCTATTCGCAAGCGTTACGAGAATATCTTCCTGGGCAGCAAGGTCACGGCCGTCTCCGCGCACGATGATGGTCTGGAAGTCAGCTTCGAAGGCAAAGACGCACCGGCCTCGGATCGCTTTGACAAAATTCTCGTCGCCGTCGGTCGCGCCCCTAACGGCAAAAAACTCCAACTCGAGGCCGCAGGTGTGACTGTAGACGAACGCGGCTTTATCGCCGTGGATCAGCGCATGCAGACCAATGTGCCGCATATCTTTGCCATTGGGGACATCGTCGGCCAACCCATGCTCGCACACAAAGCTACACATGAAGGCAAGGTCGCGGCGGAAGTGATCTGCGGCCTGCCGTCGGCCTTCACCCCGATCACGATTCCCAGCGTGGCCTATACCGATCCGGAGATCGCCTGGGCCGGGCAGACCGAAGAGCAACTCAAGGCCGATGGTATTGCGTATGAAAAAGGCGCCTTCCCCTGGGCTGCGTCGGGCCGCTCCCTGAGTCTGGGCCGGGATGAGGGCATCACCAAGGCGTTGTTCAGCACCGATACCCATCGACTGCTGGGTGTGGGCATTGTCGGGCCCAATGCCGGCGAACTGATCGCTGAAGCGGTGCTTGCCATGGAAATGGGGGCAGACATGGCGGATATCAGCCTCACCATCCACCCCCATCCGACCCTGTCGGAAACCCTGGGCTTTGCGGCCGAGATGGCCGAAGGCACCATCACGGACCTGCTCCCACCCAAGAAGCGCAACTGAAACGCGAACGTCTGACCCGTGGTTTGGAGGGGATGCACCCCCTATACCCGCTCGTAACGCAAGGGCGCCCAACCGTTCCGCCACGAATTAGCGGCGGGCGTGGAAAAAGGCGAATCGGGCCAATCAGTCTTTTATCTTGATAGATAGAAACGATTGAGTAGGGATTTGTCACGTAATTGGCTAGGCTTAGCGCCCGTT
>DATKTJ010000130.1:0-7226 GCA_035531235.1 Halothiobacillus sp.
CCAGCAAAGACATCGAACTCGCCATGCATCGCCTCAACCACCGCCCCAGAAAATGCCTCGGCTTCAAAACACCTCACGAGGTCTTTATGAACCAGTTACACTCACGTCATAACGCTGTTGCACTTCAGACTTGAATCCGCCGCTGAAATCGCGGCCATCTCTGCAGATGGGATTATTGAGTATGCACCGACTCGAGCCGCGCCCGGAAAGGCGCGATGTGGCTGCCGATGGAGCTGGTGTCGGTTTTGATGACGCTCAATGTCAGTTTCATGACAGCCACCACTTTGAATTGACTAGCTTTGATTCAGTTTAGAGGGCGGGTTTTCAGATTACAAGAAAGCCTCCGGCGTGATCTAAAATGAAATGGCAAACATTGCCGGAGCACCGTATATGATCGATACCCCGCTTGCCAACATCGTCAGGCTCCCGGACGGCCGTCGGCTCTGTTACGCGTGGTACGATGCGGCTGCATGCCGGCAGAACCTGCGGGTCATCGCCCCGGACCGCCCCGGCTATGGCCGGTCAGATTTTCTTGCCGGCGACCACTGAAAGAGCCATGAAACCCGATGCTTCAAGCCTCATCACTGTGTTCCTGTGCGGCGATGTCATGACGGGAAGGGGGGTCGACCAGGTTCTGCCGTACCCCAGCGACCCCATCCTCTACGAGCCGTACATGAAAACCGCAGCCGGATACGTGGAAATTGCCGCAGAGGCAAACGGCCCGATCCCGAAGCCAGTGGGCTTTTCCTATATCTGGGGGGACGCCCTGGCTGAATTGGAGCGGGCCAGGCCCGACGTGCGCATCATCAATCTGGAAACCAGCATCACCCAAAGCGATGCGGCGGAAGACAAGGGCATCAACTACCGGATGCATCCGGAAAATACCCCTTCACTCATCGCAGCAAAGATCGATTGTTGCGTTTTGGCGAACAACCATGTTCTGGATTGGGGCTATCCGGGGCTGGCCGAGACGCTGGAAACATTGAGCAAGGCCAATATAAAAACCGCTGGTGCAGGCCGTGATCTGCACGAAGCCGAGGCACCCGCGGTGATGGCCGTTCCCGGCAAGGGGAGGGTGCTGGTGTTCGCGTTCGGGTCAGAAACCAGCGGCATCCCATGGGGCTGGGCCGCTTCCAGGGTCAAGCCCGGAGTGAAACTGTTGCAGGACTACTCCGATGACACTGTCCGAGGCATCCGGAACGGCGTCGGGCAAGCAAGGCGGCCCGGCGATATTGTCATTGCCTCGATTCACTGGGGAGGCAACTGGGGCTATCCGGTCCCCCGCGAGCAACAGGAATTCGCTCATCGGCTGATCGACGAGGCGAGCGTCGATGCCGTTCACGGGCACTCTTCCCACCACGTGAAGGGCATCGAGGTGTACCAAGGGAAGCTTATCCTTTACGGCTGCGGTGACTTCCTCAACGACTACGAGGGTATCGCCGGGTATGAAGCCTACCATGACGACCTGGGCTTGATGTATTTTGCGAGCATGGAGCGATCGACCGGCAAGCTGGTTTGCCTGCAAATGACGCCCACCCGGATCAAAAACTTCAAGGTTAACCGTGCGTCCAGGGAAGAAGCCCTTTGGCTGCGTGAAGTCCTGAACAGGGAAGGCGAAGAGTTCGGAACTTGGGTGGAACTGAATGAGGATAATGCCTTGATGCTGCGGTGGGCGCGATAACAGCAGCCATTTCTCGAGAGCCACATTATTTAACATAATATACATTATACGAAGTAACTGTGTAGAGGCTATATTGTAATGTCCGGTTTTGGCTAAGTAGAAAAGTCCGCTTCCAGAGCGAAGCCATGTTGGCCAACCGACTTGCTTGGTTGGTTCGCAAACATGGAGGCGTCCTGCAATGGCTAGACATGAGGTTATTACCGTGACAATGCTTGAACTTGATCGGCTAAAGACTGTACAAGCGGTAGTTGATGGTCAACTACGGCCAGGTGTTGCTGCCGAACGCTTGAATTTAACAGACCGGCAGTTGCGGCGCCTGGTAAATCGCTACCGCAGCGAGGGTCCACAAGGTATCGTATCAAGGCGGCGTGGACGGCCAAGCAATCATCAGCTTCCAGCCGATATTGCCGAGCTGGCCAAGACTATCATACGTGAGCGCTACGCCGATTTCGGCCCAACTTTTGCGCGTGAGAAATTGGCTGAGTTCCACGCGCTAAAACTATCCAAAGAGACAGTACGGCGCATCATGGTCGAAGCTAACATTTGGGTTCCGCGCAAACAGCGTCCCCCAAAAATATACCAACCAAGAAACCGGCGCACATGCTTAGGAGAGTTGATCCAGATCGACGGCAGCGATCACCGTTGGTTCGAAGAGCGAGCGCCGGCATGCACCCTTCTGGTCTACGTTGATGACGCAACCAGCCGCATCATGGAGCTGTATTTCGCCAATACCGAATCGACCTTTAACTACTTTACTGCCACACGAGCCTACATTGAGCGGCATGGCAAACCTGCAGCGTTCTACAGTGACAAGGCCAGCGTGTTTCGGGTCAATAAGAAACAAGCGACCGGCGGTGACGGTCATACACAATTCGGCCGCGCCTTGTTCGAATTGAATATCGAAGGAATCTGCGCCAACTCAAGCCAGGCCAAAGGGCGCGTGGAGCGCACACATCTTACGCTTCAAGACAGGCTGGTGAAGGAATTGCGGCTCCGCGGCATCAACACCATGACGGATGCTAATGCGTTTGCGCCTCACTTCATGGTTGATTACAACAAACGCTTCGCAAAGGCCCCGAAGCACGACCGGGATGCGCACCGGCCAGTTCGGCCAGACGAGAACCTGGAGCATATCTTCACATGGCGAGAACCTCGGTGCGTGTCGAAGAGCTTGACTCTTCAATATGACAAGGTTCTCTACCTGCTTACCGACACTCCCGAGACAAGACGCTTGGCTGGGCGCTACATCGAGGTTTACCATTATCCGGATGGTCGCATCGAACCACGGGCTAACGGCGGCCCCCTACCCTTCACGACCTATGATCGATTGTCAGAGATTGACCACGGTGCGATCGTGGACAACAAACGCCTCGGCCATGTACTCCAAATGGCGCAGATCGTGCAAGAGAAGCGCGATAACAGGCGTTCTCAATCCGTGCCGGCAGGCGATGGAATTTCACGCAAGCGCGGCCGCCCACCAGGAAAGAAAGCGCCTCGCGCTCTCGATCAGAACGACATTCATGATGCGGTAATCGAACTTAGGAGTATGCCCATAGCAAAAGTTGCTCCATATTGATGGCAAACCGGTTGAGCTCGGCACGGCTTGGTTGATAATGACTGTGGGCGATATTATTGAGTAAAATGACGTCAGGTTGTGTGCCATCCGTGATGCTTTGAACGGATTTTATGACACGATGATCTACCTTGGCATCAAAAAAGGCGGTGCGATTTGCATTGAGATACGTAATTACGGCCTTGATTCCTTTATCAGCAACTTTGGGATACTCGGCGGCGAAGTCTCGCTCAATTCGAAAAAGTACGCCCAGCTCAAGTACCACGCGAAAGCCTAGTGCTGCGCTGATTTCGTGCCGCCATTGATACTGATAAATAGTTTCAGCGATAAAACTTCGCAACATCAAGCTAGATGTTTTTTCCTTCAGTGACGTCAATAACATGACAAGGTCAGGTACTGGAGGTTGCGCTGGCGTTGCTGCTGTTGTGGATGGTGAAGTCGACGGCGCACTTGTGCCTCCGCTCGTGCCACCTCCTGATGTGGTAGTGCTTTTACCGCCAGTGGCTGCTGGCTTGGGCTTACCCGGGGTTCCAGATTTACTATGAATTTCCGCCTCTGTGCTGACTATAATCGGTTCCCCTTCTTTCTTTGAAATCCGATGCGCTTCAGCTTGACGGATAAGACCGCTTATAGCTTGATCCGACAAGAGCTGGTCAATAAAAGCATCTTCATTAAACTCAAATTTATCTTTCGTGTAAGTAACCGGCATTTCATCCATGTGTAACTCCCCATAGACGCGCTGCCGCGCGAACTTATTTGAAGTGCCGATTAATCTTTTCGGGATGTATGGCTGTTTTGTCGTTCCGCAGATAACGCGCTCATTGCGAAATAAGATTATGCCAGGGTTGGTTACGTAACTACCTGTTACAAGTAGGCTAATAAACCCTTCCACCTTGTATCCATTGAATATAGTGGAAACTGGAACAGTCCACGTCTGACTCGGCCCAATGGCATAAAGAATTTTCGCAACCGTTTTATACATCGGGGAATCAAGCACCAGTCGATCAGTCGGCGGCATGTACTGTAGATCAGTAGGAGTTTCATTAAAGCGCGCGATCAGCTTCATACGTGGTGATTCTCCAGCAGTGAAACGCTGGTACAGCTCTTTTAAAATCGCACAAATTTCTTTGTATTTTTCGTCGTCAACTGCTTTTCGTAAGCCCGTCAACGTCAATTTAGTGCCTTTGGGTGTGATCTCGTCGGGGCTGTCGATGACATCGAGGATGTCACTCCCTGTCGCTAAAAGGGCACTTAGATCAAACGTAAATTCATACTTTTTCGACTCTGCTACTGGGCAGGTTAGTAAGCTCCAGGTGTCCGCAAACCATACGGCAGCAGCTTTCATTCCTATGCCAAACTCGCTTAAGCCGCTCATACCGCTATGCTTTGCGGGCTTAAGTGCTTCTCCGAGATGCGCGCCAGCGATTCCTGGTCCGTCGTCGTCGATGATGATGCAGTTTTGAAGGTTGGTTGCGCCTCTATGGTCACTGCTATAGAAGTTCAGTGTGACCTTAAGCGGATCGCCCTTTTCAATTCGTTCGGAGCATTGTGTTTGATAAGCGTGTATTGCGTTATCGATGAATTCGGCAAGCGCATAAGCCGGATCATAGCCCTGACTGCGAAGCAGACTATACATACCCATGTCGGGTGCCACATTGACTTGAAACATTGCTCTCTGCTCCCCAGTTATTTGGACAGTAAATTATGTGCTATTTCATAAACAATTCTGGCATTTACTGCGTTTCCCAACGCTTTAAACGCTCGCGCTTGATTAGCGGGGAAGGCACGCAAACAATCTAAGGCCTGCAACGATGCCGCTTCTTTCACGCCAAGATACCTGCGAGCCGATCCGATAATGGGAGTTTGTGTCGGAGTCATCGCGACCAAGGATGGCGCCATTTCTGGTCGCATAATGCGAATGCCTGACGCGCGGAACTGGATGGTTTGCTTCCAGATGTTTCGTTGAGCACGATCACCGCGCCATTCTAATTTGTGCCAACTATTTGGTAGTTTGACCATTCCCTTTTTCCACTCATCAAAGAATTCAGGATTTTTCTGGTAAACAGTTCGCGAATAAAGAATGGATTTACGCATCCATTCAGGCGGTTTGCCATTCACGTTATTGGCCGCATAGTGTGGAAGGGCTTGGATCACCGTCTCGCGATCTGGCAATCCTCCTAGGGGCACACCAAAGGACCCGTGTAATGATCGCCAGGGCCTGCCAGGCGACAAACCATCCAGTGGATAAGTTGCACCGAATTCTGAGGCAATTAACGTATGACTTGAAAGGCCATCGAGTTCAGGCAATAACTCATTCCATTTTTCGAGCGTTGTTAATTTTGCCGGTTCAATCAGACGGGAATCCGCTGTCGATTCCAGCACCAGTTGCCACAGAGGTTTCACGTCAATATCCGTTGGGTCTGGCCAATCAAAGTGTTCCATGCCACATCGCGACGCCACAACGAACAGACGATTCCGCTGCTGAGGCAAGCCGAATTGCAAAGGTGAATATATCCGATGCTGCACTTCATAACCAAGCGCGTCAAATGATGTTTGAATATGCTGCCAGAAGGTCCCATCTGCAATCGTCAAGACGTTGGGCACATTCTCAAGTAGGACATATCGGGGTTGCCGATATTTGACTATGCGAAATACATCATCAATTAGTTTGCCTGATGATGGGCAGGCAGCGCCCTTTTTTTTGCCGGCCAGCGAGAACGGCTGACAAGGGAATCCGGCACATAATATGTCATGCGGCGGGACATCAGTTTCTTTGACTGATCGTATATCCCCTTCGGGTCGAATCCCAAAATTCTGTTGATAGACTTCGCGTAAATCGTCGTCCAGCTCGCACGCGAAGACACATTCATGCCCCAGTTTGGACAGTCCCACGTGAAATCCGCCAAGTCCCGCAAAAAAATCGGCAAAGCGGTAGTGCCGCGCTGCCGACTCATCATGCCAGGAACCGACCGATAACCCGGATGGAATGCCCTGCCCCAATCCCACGTCACTAACGCAGTCCATGCGCACCCCCCTGAGTTTCGATATTGACGTTTATTGTTTCGTACGATACATTATATGGATGAAAAGCAAAACAGTCAATCCATTCGACATATATGCTCAATTGCAACGGGCGTCGGATTATTTCAACCAGGCATTGTTCGGCGGTTCGCTGTCGCAACCTATGATCACTCTGCAGCGAGAGAAAGGCGCGGCCGGGTATTTCTCCGCCTCTCGATGGGCGCATGTTAGCGGCACTAAAGTCAGTGAAATAGCCCTGAATCCAAAGTATTTTGCTAACAGTTCGCTACTTCGGCTTTTTCAGACGATCGTGCATGAACAATGTCATCTCTGGCAGCATGAACACGGTACTCCGAGCCGGACGGGATATCACAACGCGGAGTGGGCGACAAAGATGAGAGAAATTGGTTTAATCCCCAGCTCGACCGGTGAACCAGGTGGCAACCAAACAGGACAGAAAATGTCCGATTACCCATTACGAGAGGGGCGCTTTGTCTCGGCCTGTGTTGAGCTAATGGAGTGTGGATTCGCTTTGCCTTGGGCGGATCAAGGTTTCGACGCCGGCATAATAAGGCGGTCCCCCGCCATTGCGGAACTACGATTAAAAGCAAGAATCGAGGAGCAGCTATGCACTTTAATTGGAGCGCATTTTAAAGATCTTAGATCTCAACTGGACACGGAAACCGTCGCGCGGAAACGCAAGGTTAAATACCATTGTGAGTCATGTAAAACCAATGCGTGGGGTAAGAGTGGACTAGAGATCCGATGCGTGCCCTGTGGGATAAATTTCACCCCTGTCGTTGCTTCAAAAGAAGTGGCCCCATTCGTTTGAACAGCAGCCTGAGTTTTTTAAGTGGATTCTCTGCTGATGCTCACGCTGCCAGTTTAACCGTCGGCAGCATCACGGCATAAGCCTCATCCGGTGTTCTCTTGCCCAGGCTCGAATGCGGT
>DATKTJ010000131.1:0-4831 GCA_035531235.1 Halothiobacillus sp.
GGAGAGGAACGCGAGGCGCGCAAATACTTCATCGACAAAGGCTACCTCGAAGCCGTCATCGGCCTGCCAAGCAACCTGTTCTACGGCACCGGCATTCCCGCCTGCATATTGGTGATGAACAAGGCCGGTGCAAAAGACCGCAAGCATGTGCTGTTCATCAACGCCGACCGCGAATACCGCGAAGGCAAGGCGCAGAATTATTTGCGCCCGGAAGACCTCGACAAGATTGTCCACGCCTACCGGCAGGGCAAGAACATCCCCGCCTATGCGCAACTCGTGGCGAAGGAAGACATCGCCGCCGAGGACTACAACTGCAACATCCGCCGCTATGTGGACAACGCCCCGCCGCCCGAGCCGCACGACGTGCGCGCCCATCTGCATGGCGGCATCCCTACCGTGGAAATCGAGTCGTTGAGCCGTTACTGGAACAACTACGTCGAGCTGAAAGAAAGCTGCTTTGCGCTACGTTCAAAAGCAGGTTGGGTTAGCTCGCAGAGCGTAACCCAACACGCGGTACGTGAAAAAACGTTGGGTTACGCTGCGCTAACCCAACCTACGGATTCCGTGTATGCGGACTTCACTGCGCCACTAAAAGACAAACGCGCGATCGCCGCACATGTTGCACAGCATCCCGGCCTGATAAAACGACATGCCACGTTCATGACGCAACTTGAACAGTGGTGGCAGAAAAATTTGCCGCTGGTGGAAGCGCTCGCCGCAGACACGAAAAAACCTCAACCACACACCGGCAACGTGTATGCGTTGCGCCGCATCCTGCTGGCGAGCATTGCAGAGACTTTCAAGAACCAGAACCTGCTCAGCCCCTACCAGGTGCGCGGCGCGTTCGCCAACTACATCAACCAGCTCAAGGCCGATCTCAAATCCATCGCCGCCAGCGGCTGGGGGCCAGAGCTCATCCCCGACGATGAAATCCTGCAAAGCCAGTTTCCGCAAGTGCTGCAAGAGCAGGAAAAAAATCGCGCCCGGCTGGCGGAACTGCAAGCGCTATTTGCCGTTGCCGACGAAGAAGATTTCGAAGACAGCGATGAAACTGGCGTACTGCCAAGCGACGAAGTGAAAGCGCTGAAAGCCGAACTCAAGGACCTCAACACCCGCGCCAAGCTCGCGAAGAAGGAAGGGCAAAAAGACGAGTGGGCAGCGCTGATGAACGAAGCCGCAGCCATCGAAAAGCGCCGCGCCGCACACAAGGCGCTGGAAGACGAAGCCAAAGCCCTCAAGGCCGCGATCCGCAGCACCGATAAAAAACAGGAAGAGCTGGTTGAAGCCGCCCGCGCCAAGATCAGCCGCGACGAAGCGCGGCAAGTTATCGTAGAACGGCTGGGTCGGTTGTTGCTGGAAAGCTACCGTGCCTATTTGCGGGCCGACCAGCGTGCCTGCGTTGCCTCGATAGAAAACCTGTGGAACAAGTACGCGGTAACGGCTAAGGAGATCAAGGCAGAGCGGGATGCGGCCAGCGACCAACTGCGCGGGTTCTTGGTGGAGTTGGGGTATGAGTGAGTGGTCTACCGTAACGCTAGCTGACATAGCCGACATCAGGTTTAGCAATGTTGATAAGAAGTCACTCGCGGGCGAAAAATCAGTACGACTGTGTAACTACATGGACACCTACTCGAATAACTACATAACGGCTGACCTTCCGTTTATGGAAGCAACCGCTACTGTGCCGGAGATGGAACGCTTTAAAGTCGAGAAGGGCGACAACATTATCACCAAGGATTCAGAGACACCGGATGATATTGGTATCCCTGCCGTCGTTATTGATGACATTCCCAATTTGATTTGTGGATACCACTTGGCGCTAATCAAGCCTAAGCGTGACAAGGTTGATCCGATCTACTTGTCAAAACAGCTTGGCAGTAAGCAGAGTGCCATCTATTTTTCAAGGCTTGCCAATGGATCAACGCGGTATGGGTTGTCATCTTCAGCTATCGCTTCGATAAAAATTCCACTTGCTCCATTCGTAGAGCAGCGCAGGATTGCTGAAGTTTTATTCACGCTGGACAAGGCCATCGAAAAAACCGAAGCCCTCATCGCCAAGTACCAGCAGATCAAGGCGGGGCTGATGCACGACCTGTTTACCCGTGGCGTCACCGCCGACGGCAAACTACGCCCGCCCCGCGAGCAAGCGCCGGAGCTTTACCAGCAGACACCGATAGGCTGGATTCCGAAGGATTGGGAAGTCGAAAGCATAGACTCATTAGTAGTGCGCGTTGGAAGCGGTATTACGCCGACTGGCGGGAACGAAGTTTATCTCACTGAGGGAATCATCTTCGTCCGCAGTCAAAATGTGACGCACCAAGGGCTAGATTTGTCGGATGTGGCTTTCATCGATGAGGAAACACACCAGCGCATGGCCGCGAGTGAGGTGTTACCGTTCGATGTGCTTCTAAACATAACCGGTGCCTCAATTGGTAGGTGCTGTTACTTGCCCGATGGCCTTGGGCCAACAAACACTAACCAACATGTCTGCTGTATTCGGTTTGCGAGGCCGAACGAAACCGATGCAAAGTTTCTTTCTATGGTGTTGTCTAGTCCTATCGGGCAGAACCAAATTTTCCGACTAAATGCTGGCGGCAACCGCGAAGGGTTGAATTACCAGCAGCTACGTGCCTTTATTGTGCCTTGGCCTCAACAGGATGAAAGGCTAAAAATTGCAGTTCGATTGAATTTTGCAGAGGGACATATATCTGTAGAACGGCAGTTGCTTATCAAACTCCGCCAACAAAAACACGGCCTCATGCACGACCTCCTCACCGGTCGCGTGCGTGTTAAGGTCTGATAATGAGGTGACTTATGGTTAAGCGTGGTCTTAATGAAGGAATGAAAACGGCGCGGCTGTTGATGGTGCTAAGCAGCATTTCACCGTTGTTCATCCTGTGGGCGATTCGCGGCATCAAACTGATCCCGGATATTTACTTCTTGTCATTCTGCGCATTGATGGTGATTGTGCCTAATGGCTTTCTTTGGCTGCGTATCCGCACCGCACGCAAGCTGCGAGAGACAAGAGAAATCGTCGTAGGTACTGCTGAAGACCATCGGGAGCACCTATTGGTATATCTGTTTTCGATGTTGTTGCCCTTCTATGCGACCGATCTTGGTGTATGGCGCGACCTCGCGGCGACAGTGACTGCACTTGGCTTCATCGTATTCCTGTTCTGGCATCTAAATTTGCATTACATGAATCTGCTATTTGCAGTATTTGGCTATCGGGTGTTCACGATCTACCCGGCCGAAGATGGAAATCCGCTCAGCGGTAAAGCCAGTCAGGTACTGATTACTAAGCGCGTGACGGTTTCGCCCGGTGAACGATTGGTGGCATACCGTCTGAGCGACACCGTCTATTTTGAAGGGAATATGTAATGCTGAATTTCGATTTCAACCATGTCCATACCGTTGAATTTGGCCTTGGTCGCGACGATGGAGACGGGCGAACGTTTTGTCTGATCGCGGTGGATGGCGACGTGCAGGACGCTTTGCAGGAGATGGCCGAAGCAACCTGGGCTGCAATGCAGGGATTAACCAAAAAACCACCCAGGTATGAACCCTCGGAGAAGCATGCTGGTATAGAGTATCTGTATTTGCCGCTGGCCAGCGACCTGGCGGCGTCAATGCGTGAATTGCACGAAGCGAATAACCTGCCAATCGATGCTCTGGCCTTGGATAACCCCGAGAGTTTTTTCAGCTACTTTGCACGATTCACTGATACCCAAGGTCGCCGGTTGACAGCTCTGCGGCGTGCTACTCAGTTCAAAGGCGTTCTTAAAAATCGTCTAATTCGTTTCGTGACGGATGCGTTGAAAATTGTCGAAGACGATATCTTCAAACTCGATACCGACTTTGATCTGCTCATTGATGCTCAGCGCGTGCATATCCTGCGACCGAGCGGCTTTGAGTTCGCTGGTCAGTTACAGGAGGCGATCATGGCGGCCGTCACGAAGAATGTGACAGCACTTAAAGCTGACCTCGATTTTGTCAACTTTGATGTCATCGAAAGCTACGCCAGCCAGCACCCCCGTGCGGCCCGATATCTCGCATCGATTCATTCACAAGAGGAATCGAAGAATATCGATCGTGACCGGTTAGTACAGCTCTGTACCCATACCGGCGTTGAAACGGCTGAGGCCGACGGGCAAATCATCGTCACTGAAAAACACGTGATGGGTTTTTTGGAGGTGTTGGACAGACGCCGCTATGAAATTGAATTGGTTGCGGATGCCCCAGAGCAATACAGGGCCGCCAGCCGCAGCAAGCTGGATGCCGACTGAAGCCGCCTCATGACCTCAAAGCTCCCCATCAACCTAGCCGATCTCTTGCGCCAGCGCACGGTGGAAGGCGACCGCATCGAGTACAAGGCGGGCTGGAACCCGGACGCCATCGTGCGCACGCTGTGCGCGTTCGCTAACGATTTCGAGAATCTGGGCGGCGGTTACATCGTCATCGGGCAGGACTGCGATGCCAACGGCCAGCCGGTCTTTCCGCCCGTAGGTATATCCGCCAATCAGTTGGATAAGATTCAGCGCGAGTTGCTTGGGTATTGCAACTTGATTCAGCCGCCGTATTTTCCGATGCTGAGCGTGGAGGTATTTGAGGGCCGCAATCTCATCGTGCTGTGGGCGCCGGGCGGGCAGAACCGCCCTTACAAGGCACCTGCGGCGGTGATGGCCAAACGAAAAGTCTACCAGTATTTCATCCGGCGCTATTCCAGCACCGTCGAAGCGCGCGGCGCGGACGAGCGCGAGTTGCTCAGTCTTACGGCGACCGTGCCTTTTGACGATCGGTATCATCAGACCGCCAATATGGGGGATCTGTC
>DATKTJ010000132.1:0-8855 GCA_035531235.1 Halothiobacillus sp.
TACGGGCATTCTTGTGCAAAGAAACCATCATAGTCGACTCCTCCCACTGCGGGTATAGTCGTCGATGATAGACCGAAAGAAGCTTCTGGCAACGAACAAAGGCCAGCGCCTCAGATCGATGCAATCATCCGGGACTCTACAGCTACTCAAGCCATGCTGCCCACCAGATATTGGTAATCCCCCTGCCCTCCGTCGGTTATTCTGGTTCAACATTTTTCAATAGGCGGATTATGGGGCTGTTATGACTGACCTGATCTTTCATTAACTGCCCGAGAAAAGAACATGATCACTTCATTAACAAGCGAGTCAAATGACGCCGCCCAGTGCTCAAGATCATGCTTCTTGAGAACTGAATCCGAGAAAGGGTTTTGAGGATTGCCCAAAAACATTTCGCGCCTCATTCCTTCTCTCTTTCTTCCATAGCAGGGAGCATAGTGTGCGAGTATATTCCTAGATAATGATTTACTTTTAATCTTAATCGATATTTTCTTCCATTCTTCCAGTTGCTCGGTCTGCCTCCCAGAGGCTGCAACAGCAGCGTTAGTGACATCGAGACGAGCACGAAATCCTTGCAGCGTCCAATAAATCCCTGGCCCCACCGCATACTCCCGCGGCGCGGTATGAAAGTGGAACACTGCGAAGATATTCTGCTCAACTGAGGACCAAGCCGCCATCGCTTCACCGTAGGCAATGTAGAACTCATTGTATTCGGCCTCCGATGGCAATTGGTGCCCTTCTAGACCGGGTCTATCGGATGATGGGCCGACTGGGAGATAACGCATATTTACCTGTTAGTGCTGAGCAAAATTTCACAGATGAGATTTCAGAAAATGCCTGAGTTCAGCCTCAATATACTCAGTGGAGCATATCATCAACATCAAATAGCTTGGTTCACTAATTATCTAATGGCCTTGTGGCTGGGTTCGGGTGCGCGGAAATAGTGGGCTTCCCACGAAATCCTGGGAACTTCAGAAGTTATATCCAGCACACGAGGGGATTCAGTGGGCAACCAAACGGTTGCCATGGACTTTCTTCCTGTCAGGGCCGGACATGAACCAGCAGGATATGGGGGCCGAATTCTATTCTTCCCGCCAGTCGCCAGCGGCAAACCGACGCTTGACCGTGCCAACCTCGTCAATCTGACATAGATTCAACCAGTGGTTGTCCACCAACTGGCGCAGCATGGGGTGATCTTGAATGATTCGATCCAGGGCTTCCGTGGGCGCTTCGATGAACGCGCTTAACCGCAGCGGCTCATGTCGCCAGGTTTCACCGTTATGCAGAGACTGCAACGACAGGCCGATCCGCAGATCGCCACTGTTGCCTTCGAGTACACCGACCAACCCACCCACGACGTTGTGCAAGACCTTGTTGCCGCAGCCCAGCCGTTCGTTATCTACCGTGGAGCCGTAATACTGCAGGTTGATCCAGCTGGCGACCACGAGTGGCGCGGTCATGATCAGATTCAAAACGCCAAAATCAGGGTCTTTACGCCAATCGTAATCATGCAGGAACGCACGACCACCCAGATCAATGCCTCGGGTGCGCCAACGTGGCGCCGCGATGAAGGCGGCATTACCGGCCAGGCCCCATTCTGGCCTTACCTGTGACCAATCGCGGCCACGATGAATGACATGGCGTGCCGCCGACTGTCGATCGATCTGCTTATCCAGTGTGACCAGTCGTTCAAGTCGCGTCAGTTCACCGGCCTGTTCCATCGCGTGCGTGACCGTTGTCAGAATTGCCGTATCAACACCCGGTGTTGGCGCACCCAGGAGGGATACCTGGTCCGTGGTGGTATCGTGAAGCGCAGCGATGAATCGGGTATCCCGCGGCACGTGAATGCCCTTGGCAGCTAGCCCGAGCCGCACGGCGGGGTCGTTCAGCAGCGAGACGGCCACACGTGCACTGACTTCCCCGGTCTGACCCGCGCAGGCACCGCAATCAAGGCCGGCACGATGCGGGTTGTTCGTGGTCGAACTCCCATGACCGGCAAGCAGAACGATCGGTGCGAACCGTTCGGTCAACCCCAGTCCGCGCAGCATGCCTTCTGCCAGCTTGATCTTTTCCTGTTCGTTCAGCGCTCCGCCATCGGCACCAATCAACGCCGGATGAAGCTGGGCATGCTCCTCGGCCGTCAACCCGACTTCATCGGGTGGCGTAGATGACCGGTGCCAGCCCAAGGTATCGGCAAGAAGGCGCGGCACATAACTCAACCCCGCCGACTCAACGAAGGTAAAGCATGACGCCGCAGAGAGTTTGAACTGTTTCCAGGTGGACGACCGACTCAAGCGCGCGTGTTGGCGTTCAGCAATGGCGGTATCCCCCATTTGCTGGGCGCGATAACCTGGTTTGAGTAGTACCGGCGTATGGGTGCGTGTGTAGGTTTCGTCCAGCCGGCAGTATTCAACCGGCACCCCGAAAAAACCGGCGAAGCCGATGGTTTCCAAGTTGGGCATGCTGGCTTCCAGGTGCCGCCGGAAGACTTCGGAGCGCACATCAATGCAAAAAGCCGCCTGCACCGCCGGTGGTGTGGCGGGTGCATACGTGGGGTCAGATTTTAGACCACTAACCACTTGACGACGAAAGGCTATTTCCGCGGCCGTCAGCAGAATATCGTCGATGGGCGCATCTTCTGTCGCGTCAGAATGACGTTGGCGCTGCCACTCAGCCATTTTCAGGCGCCACCGCTGACGTGTCGGTTCATCCATCTCGATCAGGATCAGGGCATCCCAAACCAGACGAATGGCCATCAGATCGCGCAAGTCATGATTTTCCTCGCCCTGAAGTTCAGCCTGCCAAAGCAGATAACGGCAGTAGCTCGCCCAACCGCCAATCGATTTCAGCGTGGCAAACAGGTAATCAGCCAGCTGATCTTCAGGCAGGTCGATTTTAGCCAGCGCCCAACTCAGGGCTTCTTCGGAGTTATCCGGAGCAGTAAGCAGGTTTTTGCGCACCCCTTTGAGCCCGGCCGCGCCGGATGAGCGGTCGATCAGGGTGTATTGCCGCCACGACGAATACAGCCTCTTTTCCGTCTCGGCCGGCATGTGCCAGAGCGCCTGCCCACGGTCATAATGCGCAGCCAGATACCCGCTGATCTGATCAATAACGAATCCGAGAAACGGCGGAGCGTCGCGCCGGTTCAATTCCAACGCCAGCAGCGGCAGCGGCTTCTTCGGGGTTGGCTCACACTGTGCCGCTTGCTTGATGGTGTTGGCGGAGATATCGCACTTGAGCTGACGGGCGGCCTCGGCCAAATCCGTCCCTTTGATCACGCCCGTGACGATTTTCTTGGCGAACCAGGCACGGTCCATATACACGTACTCGCCCGTGGTTTCAGCCAGATAGCTTCCCACCGCACTGAACGGTCGATCTATCAGACCAAGATAGGGATTGACGGCCACGAAAGAATCCAACGGCCAGACCGGTGCAATTGTGCGACAGGTTCCCTCGATCAGTGACAACAGAGCCTGCGAGTTTTGAGTTGACGATGTGTGCGAGGAGGTACTCATCATGGTTTCCTTAGCGATTCAAGAGCGGGGCTCAGACCTGGGTATCGTTGGCACAATGGGACTTACGAGATAGCTCGGTATCCGGCATCCGCGTCATGCGCCCTACTTTTTCAGGCCACAACCGATAGGACAAACGCTCTACCCAACGGTCGACGTACAACCCGTTGTACAAGTGGATGAACAAGGCCGACTGAGTGCTGAGCGACATCCGTTCACGCCCTGGACCCTGCAACCAGGCCACGGCGAAAAATCCGACTATGGTCAATGCGATCAAGCCCACGTGCAGCGGCGTGAGATCGGTGGGTAGCGGTGCCAATTCCTGGGCAAATCCGTGCATAAACAGCGTATGCAGCACAAAGTAGATCGCGGACATGGCCGTCGCTGTCGCGATAGCCGTCACCACTTCGCGACCTGTGCCGTAACTCAGCACTTTGAGCACCAGTTGCGCAGTCGCCAAAGCGATGATGACGACCAGAGCCCACAGCGTGGGTTCTTCACGCAAGCTCAGCCCCATGCCACTGATCAGAGCCAGCACAATGACCAGGCTTCCGAGCAGAGTGGCAAACCAGGCAACGAGTGAAACCGGGCGATACGTGAAAATCTTGGGTTGGCGAAGTTGATCGGCAATCCCGCCCGAGGACAGAAACGCGTGCGCTTTGTATAACGAGTGGCCAACAAGGTGTAGCAACCCGAGGGCAAACAGCCCAAGGCCGAGCTCCAACAGCATGAAGCCCAGCTGTGCTGCTGTGGACCAGGCCAGCGACGACTTGATGGCCGATTGGGTCAACATGACCAGCGAGGCGATGATCAGTGTGGTCAATCCGACGATCGCCAGCAGGATGAGGGCATATCCGTCGGCAACCAACAGATGACTGGTGCGCAGCACGATGATCGCGCCGCTATAAACAACACCAGCATGCATCAGCGCTGATACTGGCGTCGGCGCCTCCATCACCTGGATCAACCAGCCATGAAAGGGAAACTGGGCGCTCTTGAGAATGGCAGCCAGAACAATCAGCCAGGCGGCAACATGCATTGCCAGCGGCAAGTGCTCGTGGCTATGCACGAAGGCGGTAATCGCCGAGAACTCCATGCTCCCAACTTGCAGGCCGATCAGCACCGTGGCGACCATCAACAGCGTATCGGCCGTACGGCTGAAAATCGATTTCTTGTGCGTGACCATGATGGCGCGCGGCCGCTCAGGATAAAACCCCAGCAACCGATGCAGCGTAAATCCAGTCATCAGGATCGCAAACGTAAACAGCGCCATGTTCCCGGCAATAACCACCAACAGGAACCAACCGCCGGTGAATCCCAGCAAACGGAAAAAACGGGCCTGTTGCGGATCGCCATTGAGGTACTGAATGCTGTATCGCGCGATAATCATCAATACGAAACTGACCAGCGCCGCCAACAGCAGGGTCATGCCATTGACGGCAATGGAGACATGCAGATCGATGTTCTTGTCCATGCCTGGCAAGGGGATCGTCGGCATAAATACGTCACTGCGCGCCCCAAAGGCATACATCACTGCAGCCAACAGTGCGAACACAAACACGAGCACGGTAGCGGATGCCACGCGACGACGATAGATCAGGGCAGCGCTTACACCCGTGCGGGCACCCGGCAGCGCTGAAGCGAGCACGGTCACCGGCATGGCCAATAACATCAGCCCAGTAGCCTTGGCTAACAGTTCGGGGGTCATCGTCTTATCCTCACGTCTTTTAACTCATATACTCTATGAGTGAGAAGTTAGGCGGCTATGAACCATTTGTATAATTCGATTTTCCCCGATCTGACATAGGGTATAACCTATAAAAGGGCCGAACCGAACTCCAACCAGGTATCCACCGCCCAAGAAATCGACGCAACCCGTTGTCTATTAAAAAATAATCCAATACAGAGGCGCAACAAGGAAGAATTCTGAAAATCATCCGGCTCATTATCCATAGACTCATGTCTATGTAACTCAAGACCATATTCAATGGATATTAAGTGATTTTTTCTCAACCGCACCTCAAAGATTGGTCGATCATCTGCTGAATGGAATGAGTCGAACAGATCGATTAAATGGCTGTTCTATGTGGCTCAAATGTCTTTCGTTGAGCATTAAAAAGTTAGCCCGACACATGTCGGGCAAATTGATTGATCTTGCGTGCAGCGACTATCTCAACATATTGATTTATCAGCCAATTTTAAGATAGTCGCCGCCGTGGATTTTCAAGAAGGACAGAAATTGGCGTGCCAGCACGGAAAGCGCCTTGCCTTTCGGATACACGATGTTCCAGCAGCTTTCCAATGGAAAACCCTGAACATCGAGTTTCACCAGCGGTCCGCCGATGCCTTCGATATTCAGGGCATGCTCGGAAACTACGGCCAGACCCAATTTCCCGACCACGGCGTGTTTGATCGCTTCGTTGCCGTCGAGCACGAGGCGAGTCTTGATCGACAACCCGTGCTTGGCGAACAGTTCTTCGGTTTTATGCCGAATCCCGGAACCGGGTTCCCGCATGATGAAGGACTCTTCTGCGATCCTGCTGAGTGGAATGTTTCTGGCCTGTGCGAGTGGATGGCTGCGGTGGGCGATCACCAGCAACGGGTTGGGCGCAAAGGGAATGACCTCTAGGTCAATCCGGCTTTGCGGCACCTGCCCCATGATGTAGAGATCGGAGGCATTTTCCTCGATCCGGCTCATCAAGGCGTCCCGGTTGGAAACAATCAGTTCCAGTTCGATGTCCGGGTACTGCTCCGCAAAATAACCCAAGGCGACCGGAGCGAAATATTTGGCCGTGGTAATGACCGATAGCCGCAACCTCCCCTTGCGTAGCCCTTTCAAGTCATTCAAAGACATTTCGATATTGGCCAGCGCGTCCATGACTTCGCGGCAGCCGCGTAACACGATTTGCCCCGCTTCGGTCAGGTAGAAGCGACGACCGATCTGTTCATACAAATCAAGGCCGACCACTTCCGACAGGCTTTTGACCTGAGCAGAAACGCTCGGCTGGGTCAGATTCAACTCCGCTGCGGCACGGGTAAAGCTTTCGAGTCGGGCAACCAATTCGAAAACCTCTATTTGCCGCAACGAAGCATGTCTCAGGAGTTTCCTGGATAGCGTGGCAAGTTCCTGGGTCATCGGAAGGAGTCCTCTATTGTGCGTGTGCCGGGTTCAGGGGGTTGCCTGAAACCAAGCGACTTTTGTCGACCACGAGCGGAGATTCAAAACCCGCTGTGGGCGGCAAAGTTGGGGCAGTCGCTGGTTAATCAACACACCTGGAATATCGAAAGCATTGGTGAATCGCCGGTCAAAGGTAATGAGCAGGCGTGTCCATTCAGACGTCGAAGGTAACGCGTTTTGCAAGCCACCTCAGTAACTCCTGCCCTTTTAAAACTCATGGCAGTGATTTTTAAAAACCGGTCGATACACCAATTTGTTTCAATATTTGGCACACGCCAATCCAATCAATCCGGCCAAACGCGAGCAGCTGGAATCGCCTGCTTCTGCACGGCCTCCGCAGCCTGGGTTCCACTCGATTTGGGTTGTTCCGGTTTGCGACGTACCGGAGCCTTTGGTTGAGTGCTCTTTTCAATTGCCGGCGCCTCGGCTGGCTTCGTGTCACGTACCTTGTCGAGTCCGGCCGTTAGCTTGTTGCTTACTGTCGTCATAAGTCTAAAACCTCTTCAATAATTGCTTCTATATCGTTCACGGCACTGGTGCCACGCTTGCCCAGTCGGTAGACACTGCAGCCTTCCAGTGCGGCACTTCGGAAGGCGGCGCGACGCGCCAGGCCATTTTTGAGCACCGGAAGTTCAAAATTTGCCAGTGCCTCATGCATGGATCTCGATAGCGCATTACGCTGATCCTGTTGATTGAGGACCATATAAGCGCGCAAATCAGGATTGCCAACGCGCGCTTGCTGCACCACACCCGCCATACCAATACTTGCCCAGACATCCAGAGGCGAAGGTTGTATTGGGATCAACGCCATATCCACGAAAGACAAAACATGACGCAGAATGTCCGAATCCAGATGCGGCGGGCAATCGATGAGCACATACCGGTGTGTATCGGATAAATGCTGTATCCGTTCACGCACATCGCCTGCCCCAACGCTTTCTATGGGGGGCAGGTCGCCTTCATCGCCGCTGACTTTTGCCCAGTGACCGGCTGATTCTTGTGGATCAGCATCCAGCAACACGGTTGTGCCGCGTCGACTGAATCCGGCGCCAAGGTTGACGGATAGCGTCGTTTTCCCCGTCCCGCCTTTCTGGTTCACAATGGCAACACGCAAGCTGCTCATGGCGCTACTTGCCTGCATTCGACACTAGCGCGTCAATCTTCTGAGCCAAAGCAACCGAACTCGGGCCAATTTTGCTTCCGTCCTCATCTAACGTGACGCTGACATAAGTCTTTCCAAAGCTCAGATTCGGATAATGCTTTGCCTCCTCGGCAATTTTCGCGACGTTATCCAGAAAAGCCCGAGTCTCAGAATAGGTTTCAAATTCAAATCGTCGACTCAACATCGGTGGCAAATCTTGCCTGGTCCAATCGGGTACCGGATTGTCATGTTCCTGCATAATTGTGCTCCTCGGGGACTCGTGATACAGACATTACTTACACATCATTCAGATACCGTGACCTTTCTGTCAACCCGGTATCCAGTTGCCCTGTCACCACTACTCCTAGAACGACAATCAGTAATTCTTAGAGCGTGGCTTGATTCATCATGCTGCAGTTGATGGCGTTGCCTTCAGCGGACAGAACGCTCTCCACTTCACTGTGGACGCGGGCGATGATGTGCGCCGCAACCAGACCGTCACCCACGCGCTCGCAGGCATCGGCACCGGCACGAACGGCAGCGTTCACCGCACCTGTTTCGCCACGAACCAGAACGGTGACGTAACCGCCACCAACAAACTGACGACCGACCAGACGCACTTCTGCCGCTTTGGTCATGGCATCCGCCGCTTCGATCGCGGGGACCAAACCACGAGTTTCAATCATGCCTAAGGCAATACCTGTAGCTGTTGCCATTTTTTTCTCCTAAGAAGTGGTCTACTTCAACAAATTAAGCCGCAGCTGTGTTCTGCAGAATGCTTTCAACTTCGCTGTGAACACGGGCGATGATGTGCGCCGCAACCAGACCGTCACCCACGCGCTCGCAGGCATCGGCGCCGGCACGAACGGCAGCGTTCACCGCACCCGTTTCGCCACGAACCAGAACGGTGACGTAACCGCCACCAACAAACTGACGACCGACCAGACGCACTTCTGCCGCTTTGGTCATGGCATCTGCCGCTTCAATCGCAGGAACCAGACCGCGGGTTTCAATCATGCCCAGAGCA
>DATKTJ010000133.1:0-9054 GCA_035531235.1 Halothiobacillus sp.
AGCGTTTTGAGCGTGGTTCGGTATTGCAGAACGGCGGCCGCGCACACCGTCGCTCCCAGCAAAATGAACGACAAACCGATCCAGAACGAGACGCCTCGCGTCATTTGGGCGGCCGATTGATTGGCCAGCATATTGACGAACAA
Organism: Halothiobacillus sp.; assembly: GCA_035531235.1. GTDB lineage: Bacteria > Pseudomonadota > Gammaproteobacteria > Halothiobacillales > Halothiobacillaceae > Halothiobacillus. The sequence goes on from DATKTJ010000133.1 coordinate 144, forward strand.
GTCGAATTTTTCAATCACGAACCCGAACGCCATCAGGGTCAATCCGGTCCGGTTCCAGGCCATGAGCGTTCGCTCCGCCGCAAAAAATACCCGTGGGTCATTCAAATCCGACATCGTCATTCGCTCCCGAACAGAAGGTCCAAAACAACCACACACCGGCACATGCATGGGCTCGCTATACTGTAGTCTCATTGGAAAAAGAAAGGCGGCACCATGCGTGACCTCACTGAACTTCTGACCGAGATCCGCGCCTGCCGTTTATGTGCGGAACACCTGCCACTTGGGCCGAACCCGGTTCTTCAGGCGGCCCAAACCGCAAAAATCCTGATTGTCGGTCAAGCGCCGGGAATACGCGTGCATCGTACGGGCATCCCCTTCAACGACCCCAGCGGCGATCGCCTGCGCGACTGGCTCGGTATCGATCGCGACTCGTTTTACGACCCTGCGCTCATGGCCATTGTGCCGATGGGCTTCTGCTATCCCGGCCGCGGTAAATCCGGCGATCTGCCGCCGCGCCCGGAGTGTGCGGCTACCTGGCGTGCGCCCTTGATGGCCAGCCTCCCCAATATTCGCCTCACGGTCGTGATTGGCCGCTACGCCATCGCCTATCATCTACCCGATTATGGTCGAAATCCTTCCGTCACAAACGCCGTGGCGAATTGGCGATCACACTGGCCGGATGTCATTCCCCTGCCCCATCCCAGTCCCCGCAACAATCTCTGGTTACGACGCAATGCGTGGTTCGACACCGAGGTCGTTCCCGCGCTGCGGGCTCGGGTAGCGGAAATCCTGTCATAGCCCCGACTGGAAATCAGCCGGCCATCATGAATCAATCAGGCTTGCGCTGCTTCTCGTAGAGGAACTTCAGCACCTCGTGCCGATAATGGTTGTAGCGGGCATCGTCCGCCAGCGCCAACCGATCCCGAGGACGCGGCAGATCCACTGCCAGGATCTCACCGATCGTGGCCGACGGACCATTGGTCATCATCACGATCCGATCCGACAGCAGCACCGCTTCATCCACATCATGGGTGATCATGATCACGGTGTTCTTCAGATCCGCATGAATCTCCATCAAAGAATCCTGCAGATGCGCCCGGGTCAAGGCATCCAGCGCGCCGAACGGTTCGTCCATCAACATCACCAACGGCTGCATCGCCAGCGCGCGGGCGATCCCTACCCGTTGCTTCATGCCACCGGAAATCTGATCGGGCCGCTTGTGCATGGCATGATCCATATGCACCAACTTCATATTGTGCTCGATCCAGTCCTTCATCTCCGCCTTGGATTTCTTGCCCTTGAAGACCTGGTGCACCGCAAGCTCGACGTTCTCATAGGCCGTCAGCCAGGGCAGCAGCGAATGGTTCTGAAACACCACGGCACGCTCGGGACCCGGCTCGGTCACTTCCCGGTTTTCGAGCAGCACACCGCCTTCGGTCGCCTGGTACAGGCCGGCAACAATGTTCAGCACCGTGGACTTGCCGCAGCCCGAGTGACCGATCAACGACACAAACTCACCCCGGTCAATCTTGAGATCGACCTTGTCCAGTGCCCGGAATTTTCCTTGCGACGTCGGGAAGTCGATGGAAACCTGACTTAATTCCAAGTGGGCAGCACTCATCTTGATTCACTCCTCAATTCTTTATGGTTCAACGCAGTACGGCGCTCTTGTCCCAGGAAATCCAGCGTTGCAACAACAGCATGATGCGATCAAGCATGAAACCGATCAGACCGATCACGATGACCGCGACCATGATGCGGCTGAGCGAATCCGAAGAACCGTTCTGAAATTGATCCCAGATGAACTTGCCCAGACCCGGATTCTGCGCCAGCATCTCGGCGGCGATCAGCACCATCCAGGCAATGGACAGGGATAAACGCAAACCGGTGAACATCATCGGCAACGCGGACGGCAGCACGATGCGCCGCACATGCGTCCACCAGCCCAGCCGCAATACGCGGGAGACGTTCTTCAAATCCTGGCTCACCGCAGCCACCCCGACCGCCGTATTGATGATGGTCGGCCACAGACAGCACAGCAGTACCGTGATCATGGACACGAGATAAGACTTGGAAAACATCGGGTCATTGCTGACATATGCCGCACTAACCACGATCGTCACCAGCGGCAGCCAAGCGAGCGGCGATACCGGTCGAAACAACTGGATCAGGGGATTGATGGCCGCATACAGACCGGCAGACAGGCCAATGGCAATCCCGATCGGAATGGCGATCAGGGAGGCGATGATGAATCCTGAAAGCACGGTAAACAGGCTGGTACCGATCTGGCTGAAAAACGTCGGCTGGCCGGTATAGGGAATCACGACCGGCTTGTAACCGGGATCCTGAGCCATCCGTTCGGCATCACGTTCTTTCTGGCGCGCATAGAAGGCTACTTCCTTCTGCTGAGTACGCTCATATTCCTGATACAGGCTGTCGGCCTGTGCCGCCACTTGCACCGGCCCCGGGAAAGTGCCCAACGACGTGTGAATCTGTTCGGCGACCAACGACCAGATCACCAGAAAAACGGCGATCCCGATCAGCGGCAAACCAAGTGTTCGCCCCATGAGTGCAAGTTGGGCGAGTGGGTTTTCCCCACGAAATAGCTTGATGACCGGCGTCAAAAACGCGGGCATGGATAAGTTCTTATTCATGAACAACTCCGGAATGTGGCAAACAGCGCCCGGCCTTCAGGGCCGGACGACAGTCTCATTTAAATCGTCTGATCACCCTTCAGCCCCAAAGAGAAGCTCTTCAGATAGGTATTGGGCTTGGTGCCGTCATAGGTGATGCCGTCGATGAAGTTCGCAGTAGCCGGCTTGTAACCGGTTTCCGTGGCGAAATCCGGGAATTGCGCGGGCTTGAACTTGCCTTCGGCAATCAGTGCCAGGGCCGCGCGCTGGTAGATATCCGGTCGGTAGACCGACTTCGCCGTGTCCGCATACCAGCTGTCCGTTTTCTCGGCCGGAATCTGCCCCCAACGACGCATCTGGGTCAGGAACCACACCGCATCCGAATAGAACGGATAGGTGGCGTTGTAGCGGAAGAACACGTTGAAGTCTGGCACCTTGCGGGTATCGCCTTTTTCGTACTCGAAGGTACCGGTCATGGATTTGGCGATCACGGACGGATCAGCGCCCACATACTGTGGCTTGGAGAGAATTTTCACCGCTTCCTCACGATTGGCATTGTTGTTCTCGTCCAGCCAATGGCCCGCACGAATCAACGCCTTGACCACCCGAACCGCCGTGTTGGGATACTTCTTGACGAACTCGGCCGTCATGCCGAAGACTTTCTCCGGGTTGTTCTTCCAGATTTCGAAGTCGGTGATGACCGGCACGCCGATTCCCTTGACGATGGCCTGCTCGTTCCAAGGCTCGCCCACGCAGTAGCCGTCGATCGTTCCGGCCTGCAGGGTCGCCGGCATTTGCGGCGGCGGGGTGACGGACAACAGGACGTCGGCATTCAACTGACCGGACGTATCACCCTTCAACGGGTTGTAGAAACCGGGATTCAGACCACCGGCCGCCAGCCAGTAGCGCAGATAGTAGTTGTGCGTGGAAACCGGGAAAACCATGCCCATCTTGAAGGCCTTGCCTTCCTTCTTGAATTCCTCGACCACCGGCTTGAGATATTTAGCGGAAATCGGGTGCACGGGTTTGCCATCCGGCTGCTTGGGCAGGTGGGGCAGCATGTCCGCCCATACCTGGTTGGACACAGTGATGGCATTGCCATTGAGATCCATCGAATAGGGCGTGATGATATGCGCCTTGGTGCCATAACCGATCGTGGCTGCCAATGGCTGGCCGGCCAGCATATGCGCGCCGTCCAGCGACCCGCCGACCACGCCGTCCAGAAGCACTTTCCAGTTGGCCTGCGCCTGGAGCGATACATACAGGCCTTCGTCTTCAAAAAAGCCCTTTTCATAGGCGATGGCGAGCGGCGCCATGTCGGTCAGCTTGATAAAGCCGAAGGTCAATTGCGGCTTCTCCGGGTAGCCGATTTTTTCATCCGCCCAGGCGGGCATTGACGCCAGACCGGTACCCAGTGCGGCACCCACGGCTGCGGCAGTTGCCGTCATCTTCAGAAAATTGCGTCGTTGTACGTTAAAACCCGTTGCATCCGTCATGATCTCGTTACCTCATCAGTTCGCAAAAAAAAAGCGCCCACACGGGTCAAACCCGCGTGAGCGCCATTGCTCATCACCATTCAATTAGCCGACAAACCACCGTTGGCCCATCACTGATAACTGTTAAGCAATATCGATGCCAAAATACATTTGTCTTTAATTTCAAGAAGATATATTGAAAACAATCAGAAACAACCGCCCCATCGCACCACAAAGCAACAACAGTTGCACTTGTTTGGCGCGGCGAACATCAGAGATCAGCTGCACAACGGCGCCAACATGCGTACCGACAGACTGGCTTGGCTTATGCTTGCTTTATGTAGGGCAAAAATGAAGAATGGCCCTGCTTGGGCGGCCAATTTTTTTGGGATACCGAACAGAGAATCCAGAATAAGCGCGTTGATCAGAACAGACCCACCCCACCAATCTGGGTGACACGAACAATAACGACATAAATCGTGTTTTTTGACGGCCCCGCCCGGCACAGGTACCTACAACACCACACTCATGGCACTCAAAGTCATCATCATTGACCATAACCCAGATCGTACGGCCGTCCTGCGACAGGCCATGCTGGATCTCGGCCACAACGTGGTGGCGCAGCTGGGTGCCAACGAAGACATTCTTACGTCCGTGCACAAAAACCAGCCGGACGTCATCCTGATCGATATGGCCCTGCCAGATCGGGACACCTTGGAGGCCATGCGCCTGATTTCAGACGAAATCCCCCGCCCAATCGTCATGTTTTCCGAACAGAGCGATAGCCAAACCATTAACGAGGCGATCGCCTCCGGCGTGAGTGCATACATCGTCGATGGCCTCGACCCGCGCCGTCTTCGCCCCATCATGGATGTCGCCATTGCACAATTCAAGGAACACCAAGCCCTCAAGACCGAACTGCAAACGACCCGGAATCAACTGGCCGAACGCAAGGATATTGAGCGTGCGAAGGGCATTCTCATGCGCGCCAAAAATCTGGATGAACCCTCGGCCTATACGGCCCTGCGAAAGATGGCCATGGATCGCAACGCGCGATTGATCGAGATTGCCAAAATGGTGATCTCGGCCGAAGAACTGTTGCGCTGAACCGGCGGCGCCCATGGCCGGTGCTTCCTCGGCTTCAAATCCTGACCGCAGAACGTTCCTGCTCGATCCCAACCGGAACACGGTTCACCGAGACTCGCAACGTCCTATCCCCGAGCGACCCTGCGCCCCGTCACCAACACGCCCCACCATCAACCAAATCGGGCACCTTGGTGCACCATAATAGCGCATTAGCAACCGCCTCAATTATTTAACTTACTGTTTTTACAGAAGCAATCGCATGGCACGCTTCATGCTTACTAAACTCACAGATACACGGGCATCCAATGGCGGAGGCCCCGAATCCCAGTGAGTGTTTGTAAGACAAAGGCGTCTTTCATGTGTTGCCCGATTTGATCGGGTGCGCATGAAGACGCTTTTTTTGTTTGCGATCGTTCCATCAGAAGGTTATCCATCACATGTCCAAACCGCCCAATTTCAACCCAAACACGAGCAAGCCGTTGCGGCTGGGCTTTGTCGGCCTGACGGATTGCGCGCCGCTGGCGGTTGCCGAACAGCTGGGCTTGTTCACCCGACACGGGCTTAACGTTGACGTCAGCCGGGAGCCCTCCTGGGCCAATGTCCGGGACAAACTGGCTCTGGGCATGCTGGACGGTGCACACCTGTTGGCACCGATGCTTCTGGCCGCCAATCTTCGCCTCGACAAACTGTCTGAGCCCCTGTGCAGTTCCTTGAGTCTTGGCTTGGGCGGAAATTCAATTGTGCTGTCGCAACCGCTGGCGTCCCGACTGCAGATTTCCGAGCCGGACAGCTGCACCCCCTTGGAATCCAGTCAGCGTCTCGGTCGACTTCTGCGTGACCCGACCGAGATCAATACACGTCGCCGCAAGCTCCGGTTTGCGGCCGTGCATCCCTACTCGACACACTACTATGAGCTCTGCAGTTGGCTGGCGGCGGGCGGCATCGACCCGATCAAGGACATCGAGGTTGTTTACTACCCACCGCAACTGATGCCTCAACGTCTCCTCGACGGTGTTATCGACGGCTTCTGCGTCGGGGAGCCCTGGGGCAGCATCAGTTGCCTGCCGGTCATCAAAGGCGACAAACCCGCCGGCATCATGATCGCCACCGGCCCCATGCTATGGGCGAACAAATCCGAAAAAATGCTGGCCGTGTCCGAGCAGTGGGCCGAATGCAATCCCGATCAGCACCTCGCCCTGATTACCGCGCTGATGGAAGCCGGCATCTGGCTGGATGCGTCCGCGGAGAATCGGCGCACGGCCGCTCGCTGGCTGGCAGAACCGGAATGGATTGGCCAACCGATGGAACAACTGTTGCCGGGTCTGGCGCTGGAAGACGATGTCAACGGGGTGCCCTGGCTACGTTTTTCCCGCGACAATGCCCAATTTCCCTGGCGTTCTCATGCGGTGTTCTACCTCGCGCAAATGTTGCGCTGGGGGCATATCAACCGCGCTATCGATCTGCGACTGATCGCGGAACGCAGCTACCGGCCCGCCCTGTATCGCCATGCGGCACATAACCTGGATATTGGCGCACCGACCATCGACTATCTGCCCGAAGGGCTGCATCAGCAGCATTGGACGCTGTCGCCGGCCACGCCCGGCCCGCTGATCCTGGGTCCCGATACCTTCTTCGACCAGACCACATTCAATCCCTTCGACATCCCGGGCTATCTGACCGCCCTCGGTGCGAATAACGAGATGCGCCCCGAGGCGCCATCGGGAATCAACCATCTGATTCCCTCCCTGGCGCATCTGGCCTTAGTGAATACCTTGACCGAATCCAATAGGAACGAACTGGAGTACCTGCCATGACCACCGAAACCCCCGTTGCCAAACCCCGCCTTGTCCTGATCGGCAACGGCATGGCGGGTGTCCGCACCCTGGAAGAAGTGCTGAAACTGGCGCCGGACATGTATGACATTACCGTCATCGGCGACGAACCCTGGGCCAACTACAATCGCATCATGCTCTCGCCGGTTCTGGCCGGGGAACAAACCATTCCCCAGATCATGCTGAATGACGACGACTGGTACACCAAGAACGGGATCACCTTACACAAGGGCAACCGGGTCGAACGCATCGATCGCCTGCGCTGCGAGATCATCACGGTCGATGGCCGGAAATTTCCGTATGACCGCGCCATTATCGCCACCGGTTCGCGCGCGTTCATTCCGCCGATTCCGGGTGCCAATCTGCCGGGCGTAGTGGGCTTCCGCAGCATCGAAGACGTCGACACCATGCTGGCGGCCTGCAAACCGGGCGGTCATGCCATCGTGATCGGTGGCGGCCTGCTGGGTCTGGAGGCCGCCGCAGGCCTCGTTACCCACGGCATGAACGTCACCGTCCTGCATCGCAACGGCAATCTGATGGATCGCCAACTCGATCAGGCCGCCGGCCGTCTGCTGGAACAATCCCTGACCGATCGCGGCATCCAGATTCGCCTGAATGCCAATACCAAGAATCTGCTCGGCACTGAACGCATAACCGGCGTCGAGTTGGCGGACGGCACGACCCTGCCCGCTGATCTTGTGGTCATGGCCGCCGGCATTCGCCCGAACATCGATGTCGCCCTGGCCAGCCGCATCCACTGCGAACAGGGCATCGTCGTTGACGACACCATGCTCACCTACGATCCGAAAATCTATTCGGTCGGCGAATGCGTCCAGCATCGCAAACAATGCTACGGGCTCGTCGCCCCACTGTTCGAGCAGGCCAAGGTTTGCGCCAACCATTTGGCCCGGTACGGTATCGCGAAATACACTGGCTCGATGACCTCAACCAAGCTGAAGGTCACCGGTATCGACGTCTTCTCGGCCGGTGAGATCCATGCGGGCGAAGAACACGAGGAAATCGTACTGGCCGACGCCGCGCGCGGTGTCTACAAGAAACTCATCCTGCGCGACAACCGCATCGAAGGCGCCGTGATGATCGGTGACACGATGGATGGCGCCTGGTATTTCCAGCTGATGCGCGACGGCACCGATGTCACGGCCCAGCGCGAACAGCTCCTCTTCGGCCAGGCGCATGTGGGCGATGCCGGTCACGGCGCCAAAGCCCGCGTGGCAAGCCTGCCGGACGATGCAGAGATCTGCGGCTGTAACGGCGTCTGCAAGGGCGACATCACCAAGGCGATCAAGGAACACAAGCTCTTCACACTCGATGAAGTCCGCGCACACACAAAGGCCTCGGCCTCCTGCGGCTCCTGTACCGGCCTGGTGGAAGACCTGCTGGCCTCGACTCTGGGCGGCGACTACTCGGCCGCGCCCTCGGTCAAGCCGATGTGCGGCTGTACCGACGCCACGCACGATGACGTGCGTACGGCCATCTATCGCCAGGAACTCACCACGATCCCGGCCATTTTCACGGCAATGAAGTGGAAAACCCCCGATGGCTGCGCCAAGTGCCGTCCGGCACTCAACTATTACCTGCTCTGCGCCTGGCCGGATACCTATCAGGACGATCCACAATCCCGCTTCATTAACGAGCGCGTACACGCCAACATTCAGAAAGACGGCACCTACTCGGTCATTCCGCGCATCTGGGGCGGCGTGACGAAGCCCTCCGAACTGCGCGCCATCGCCGACGTGGCCGACAAATACGCGATTCCCACCGTCAAGATCACCGGCGGTCAGCGCATCGACCTGCTCGGGGTCAAGAAGGATCAATTGCCGGATGTCTGGCGCGACCTGAGTTCCGCCGGTTTCGTCTCCGGTCA
>DATKTJ010000134.1:0-8036 GCA_035531235.1 Halothiobacillus sp.
GCACCACCAGCAGGGATTGCCGGCCATCGGCATAGAGCAGAAACTGATTGGCTTCCATCTGTACCCGATATTCCTCGGTTTCCTTTTCAGCCTTGCTCCGTTTGTCATGCTCCCCGGTGTCATTGGGATCAATCTCTGACAGCCGCAAGGGTTTGGCCGGATTGACGAGAAAATGGCTGCGGTAATCCATGTCTACACTCCTGCAACTGAATTCAATCAGTGAATATAAGGGCTCTGTCGGGTCCTGTCGCGTCGAATCTGCAGCTCAATCAGGCCGCGACGGAACGTAGACGGCGCTGCAGGTTCTGCAGAACGACGAAGCCAAGATAGAAGGCGCAGGCCGTTGCGATGATGCTGGCACCGGAACTCAGATCGAAGAGATAGGCGATCACGAGGCCCCCCAGACAGAACAGGAAGCTCCAGATCGCTGAGGCAGTCATCAGCCCTGCCAAACTGCGTGTATGGCGTTCGGCCAGATACGGCGGCAGTGTCAGCAGGGCGATAACCAGAACCAGGCCAACGACCTGGATCATCATGACCACGGCCTCTGCCACCATGATCAACAGCATGAAATAAAGCCACCGAACCGGGATTCCCCGCGAGCGGGCGAAGTCGGGATCGAATGAAAAAGACAGGATATCGCGATAGTAGAACAGGGTAAGCCCGACGATCAGCACATCCAGACCCAGCATGATCCAGAGATCCACGTCCGGGACAGTCAGAATGCTGCCGAAGAGATAACTCATCAGGCCGACGTTATAGCCCGGCGTCAGGTTGATCATGATGATTCCGAACGCCATGCCCGCCGCCCAGATCACCCCGATCAGGGTATCGGTGCGCTCGCGCTGCTTTTGAGTCAGCACACCCAGCAGTACCGCGGCACCGGCCGTAAATGCACCTGCCGTCGGTAAGACCGGCGCACCCAGAAAGATGGCAAGCCCGACACCACCATACGCGGAGTGCGCGATCCCCCCCGCCATGAAAATGAGGCGATTCACCACCACAAGCGCGCCAATCACCCCGCAGGCTACGCTCACGAGCAGCGCGGCCAGCAAAGCATGCTGCATGAACGTTTGCTGGAGCAGATCAGTGATGTTCATGGGGACTTTCCTGCATCAATTTGGGGGATTCAACCAATTGCTGGAGCAGGGCATGAACCGGGCACCCGGCCTCGTGGATGCCATACATGAGTGCCAGCATTTCCGGCGTCAGTTGGGGCGAGGCGGCCGCCAACGCGTAGCGGTTCACCGCGATGATGCCCGTCACTGAATTGGCGGTGATGCCGAGATCGTGGCTGACCATCACGACCGTGGTGTCGCTCTTCAATCCGGTCAGTGTTTCGAGGATGCATTGCCGACCGTAGGGGTCGATGTTGGACAGCGGTTCATCCAGGATCAGCAATTCGGGATTCGTGATGAGCGCGCGGGCAATGAGCGTACGTTGACGCTGGCCGCCGGAAAGTTCATTCAGGCGTCGTTGACGCAAATCCTGCACCCCGGCGCGATACATGGCGGCTTGGGCCAGTTGCCGTTCTTCGTCGGAATAGCGGAAACCCCGTCGTTTGCCCTGGGCTAGCCCCATCAGCACCACCTGCTCGACCGTCGCCGGAAAACCCGTGGCAAGATTGGTGTGCTGCGGGACATAGCCAATGCGCGCCGGTTGATTGCCGGGCATCTGGTCAAACACGGTGATGGTGCCTTGCTGGGGTTTCAGTAACCCGAGGATCAGTCGCATCAGCGTGGTTTTCCCGCCGCCATTGGGGCCAATTACCGCGATGAAGTCACCTCGGTGAATGTCGAACCGGATATCAGACAGCACTGGTTCCTCGTCATAGGAGAACGCCAGATCCTCAATATGAATGATCGCATCCTTCATGATGACGGGGTCACCGGCGTTGGTTGAACCTTGCCTAAAACCTTGCTCAGGGCTGTCGCAATGGCTTCCATTCCTGCGGGCCAATTTTCCTGGAGGGGATCGATGACCGCAACTTGCCCGCCAATCTCCGAGGCGATGGTCCGGGCGGCCTTTTGTGCGAATTGCGGTTCGATAAACACCACTTTGATGTGGTGGGCTTTGGCATAGTTGATCACGGTGCTCATCTGCTTGGGTCCCGCTTCCTTGCCTTCCGCCTCGATCGGTACTTGAGTCAGTCCATAGGCATCGGCAAAATAGCCAAAGGCGGGATGGAATACGATGAATCGCGTCTGGGTCAGGTGTGCACCGGTCAGGGCATGCAAAATATCACTATCCACCTGGTTGATTTTCAAGGCCAGTTTTTCGTAACCCAGCCGATAGTCGGCGGCATGGGCCGGATCTGCCTGAATCAGCGCATCACGGATATTGATGGCCTGAATGCGCACCAGGACGGGAGACAACCAGATATGTGGGTCCAGGCCAGTTTCGGATGTGGGCACGCCGACATGCCGGGACATATCCACCCGCTGAATTCCCCGCGCGGTATCCACGACGAGAAAGTTCGGATTCACACTCGTGAAACGTGTCAGCCAGGCATTTTCGATGGGTATACCGATCTTGAGGTACAACGCAGCCTGAGAAAGCGCGACCAACTGACGCGGTGAAGGTTCGTAGGTTTCCGGTTCAGCCGTGGGTGGAACCAGCACGTCCACCTGAACATGTTTGCCGCCGATCATATCGACAAAATACTTTTGTGGCGGAATGCTGACGGCGACTTTGAGTGGCGCGTCAGCCCAAACGACAAGCGGAGACGCCAGACTGAATAGCAGGGCGAGTAAGGCGAAAAAGCGCATGGACGAACACCTCAGGTAACGGGAACAGCAGGTGTTACAGTATAACGTTTTCAAAACACGGTGCAGCGTTAAATCCATGGGACTCGATTGGTTGAACACCCAATCAATCGATCTTTGCATGTCGTGCAAGTCCCCGTACCTGCGGGCACTGGGCGGGGTTGACTGCAGTTCAGTTTTTGATGATCCCGGTGACTAAAGGGGCTGAAATAAACCGGGCCTCATCGCGGCGTTGACATACCGAATAGAGAACGGACGCGGCGCATTCGGCAGATCCAGTTTGCCTGCCGGACAAAATTGGCAGCGGTATCCTCGGCCAGTTTCTGGCTGCGTCGGCTGAAATGTGCGGCAAAAAACCAGGCACTGAAAAGCTTGTGGAGTTGTTCGATGGTTGCGGCTTGTCCAGGCAACATCTGACTTGCGCGCTGGCAATACACACTCAGGGTTTCGTCCGGAAATCGATGGACATCAAGGCTCGTCAGGGCTTGTTCGACGGGATACCAGGCCTGATCCGCTGGGGAAAGATGCGCGCGGGATGGACGAGAAAATTGCCGCCAGAGCAGGAATACCAAGCTCCAGACCACCAGCAGAACAAGCGCGGCGTAACCGAAACGCGCCCCGAGCCCCTGGGCGGCGAGTCCCAAGCGCCCGAGCAGATCGCTTTGCGTACTTCCGCTATAACCGAGCACATACTGGTTCCAGCCATTTTGCAGCTGGTCGTTGAACAGGGCAAATTGTTGCCCCAAACCGGCTTCGCGCCGAAGGCTGGCCGGGAGGGCGTCATCCTGACGTGTGGCATTGGCGATCCCAGCGGCAATGCGTTCCGGGGCGACCACCGCAGTGGGGTCGACACGTATCCAGCCCCGGCCCTTGATCCAGATTTCGCTCCAGGCATGTGCATCGGCTTGGCGCACCAGCAGATAATCGCCGACGCGCTCGCCGCCCTGATATCCGGTAACGATCCGGGCGGGCACGCCGGCAGCCCGCATTAGCAAGGTAAATGCACTGGCATAGTGCTCACAATAGCCACGTTTGGTGGTGAACAGGAAGGCATCCATCGCGTCATGATCCGGCAATCGCCCCGGTGTCAGGGTGTAACTGAACCCCTGAGTACGGAAATAATCGAGCGCCTTGTCCCGAATTTCGATCGGTGACTGGCCACGCCAGGTAGCGGCCAGTGCCTTGAGTTTCGGGTCGCCGTCGGGTGGCGCCAGATCCTGCGTACGTGTGGTGCGCGACAAGTGATTCGGATCGAGCTGGTAGGTCAGATCCGAGGTGACGGTATAACGATAACGATCGGCCAGTGAATGCAGGGAAAACAGCGTGGCCGTTTCGCTGATCACGCTTTGTGATGGTCGTTCGACGGCCAGCGCCAGTGCGGGTAGCCAGCGATGCTGAGCGGGTTCCAGCGTGATCGTGTACTGCACGGCACTGTGAGAATCCCAGGTCGCGTGCAGTGTCGTCGATTTCGTAGGAAAAATTGAAGAGTCGGCGTGCCAGATCCCATCCTGTTCGGTGCTCATCACCAGGACCCGCCAGTACCGTTGGGCGGGCGGAATCATCGGGCCATCGAAAGTCACCCGAAAAGCCGGTGTGGCATCACTGGCCAACTGTTCGAACTGTCCGGGGTTCAGGGTATCCGACAATCCGGTTTGCGCCTGTTGTGACGTGGGCTGCTGTGCGCCCCAGAGCGCGCCGGGCGGACGGGGAAATACGACAAACAGAACGATGGCGACGGGAAGACCCGCCACCATCAAAACCGAAGCCGCCTTCAACCGGGGCTTGATGGCCCGAAGTGTCGGGTTGCTCACCCCGATCCACGCGGTAACCAGCCCCCCGAACATCAGCAATGCCAAAAGCGCCAACGCAAACCCCTGATCGAACAACAGCAGGGCAACAATCAGAAAAAATCCCAACAGCAGCAAGGCCTGCTGGTCGCGCGGTTTTTCTGTCTCCAGTAGTTTGAGCGTGGCGGCAATCGTCAGTAGCGCCACTCCGGCATCGCGGCCCCAGAGACTATGATATGAAAACAGCACCAGCAAGCCGCTGAGCAATGCCAGAAAAATCAACAGTAGCTTGGGCGGTAGCGGCCAGCCGCGCCATTCATGCTGCAGACGCCAGATCAGCCCCCCCAGAATGACGGGGACTGACCAGAACGGCATATGAGGCAGATGAGCCAGGATTGCCAGGGCGATGACCCAGGCCAGCGGGCGATCCAGTTGAAAATCCCCCGACGGATTTTCCTGCCCCGCATGCATCGGGTCCGATCGGGCGTTCATGATGGCCGAGTACCGGCTACGTGCGTATGGGGTGTCTGGAACACCGTTAGTGCTTCGAGACAATCCCGTCGATGACCGGCGCCGCTGCCCCGCCGCTCCATCTGTCCGGGCAGGCGCAAAACAAAGCAGTCCTGCGTCTGACTGAGCCTCTCGATCCATTGCGCCAGTTGTTCAAGTCGCACCTCATGATCACCCGACATCCTACTGTAATCCAAAGTTATTTCCTGAGTTCTTCCCAGTGTGCCGACCCAGTGCTGCGTCACAAGCTGACCGGTTCTCGCCCATTGCTTGAACGCCAGGCGACTCATCGGATCACCGGGTACATAGGGCCGTAAATGGTCGAAGTGCGTATCGTCCTGCGCAGTTGTCATGGCCGCAGGCTGTGGCGTTGTTTCGGCTTGGGGCGCGCAGGGCAGAGGTTGGTTCCCCCGGGGTCGCGGATAAACCCACTGCCGCGTCTGGGGCGTGACAATGCGGCATTGCGCCGTCCACAGGCCGATGGGGTAATTCGTGCCAATCATGATGTCCGGCGCGGCGTGCCAACCCCGGACGCTTGGTGCCAAAGTCAGCGAAATCTCGACCTGCATACCGATCAACACGGATTGGATGAGCGGCGCTTGGGCGCCATCTTCATCGATCCGAATGGCGATGGCCGGATTGTTCAGCGCCGATTCCAGCACCACGGGCCAAATGCCCGGTTCCCCGGCATAACGAGGGGGAATGGCACCCGTGTGGATCTGGCAGCTTTTGAGCTGTCTGCGCGTCTGCCAGGCACTGTTCCCCATTAGGGAAATGAGCAGAAAGCTGATGAAAAACACCAGATTGTTGCCGTAATTGATCGCCGCCAACAGCATGGCGATGGCCAAAACGATAAAGGCCAGACCGATCCGGTTCGGTTTGAGCGAACACTGTTTGGCCGCAACCGCCATGCGCCGTCAGGGCGCCTTTACGGTCGACAGGAGTTGTTCTGCTGCGCCCGTTGCCGGGGATTCCCGGCCAGTCGATGGAAGCCGATGCGCCACCAGTCCCCGAAATACAGCCTGAATGTCATCCGGCAATACATGGGTTCGCTGATCGATATAGGCCCAGGCCCGCGCAAGCCCCAACAGCAGTAATCCGGCGCGCGGCGACAGGCCGGGACCATAGTCGGCATTACCCCGGCTCGCCTGCATCAGCTTCTGAACATAGTCGATGATGGCCTCACTCGCATGGACCTTCGCCACCGCCTGGCGCATGGCCATCAGTTGACGGGCATCCACAACCGGCTTCAATTGCCCGAGATGTGCGCGCCCGCCCTGACCGAGGAGCATGGCGCGTTCGACCGCCGGGTCGGGATACCCCATACCGATAACGAGGGCGAATCGATCCAGTTGCGACTCGGGCAAGGGGTAGGTGCCTTGCTGGTGCGCCGGATTTTGGGTGGCAATGACGAAAAATGCTTCTGGCAAGGGATAGCGTTTGCCTTCGATCGTGACCTGACGTTCTTCCATGGCCTCGAGCAGGGCGCTTTGCACCTTGGGTGGGGCCCGATTGATTTCATCGGCTAGCAGCACTTCGGTAAATATCGGTCCCGGATGGAAGCGGAATTCACGGGTATTCGGCTCGAAAATGGAGACGCCCAGAATGTCGGTGGGCAACATGTCCGCCGTGAACTGAAGGCGTCGGAATCGAAGCCCCAGACTGATGGCCAGTGCGTGGGCGAGAGTGGTTTTGCCCAGCCCCGGCAGATCCTCCAGCAAGAGATGCCCGCCGGCCAGAACACTGCACAGGGCCTGGCGTATGACATGCTCCTTCCCGAGCAATATCCCCGCCGTGTTACTGATTATCGTCAAAGCCTTGGGTTGATATTCCGAAGTTGTTTCCAGCATTGCTTCAGGCTTTATTTCGAGCGAACTCATGGGCGCATATCCATCCATTGAAAAATATTCCAACCCGGAAATTTGGGCAATGGGTCAAGCGTAGCACGTGAATAATAAGTCGCTATTTTTTCGACTGCCCCGGCCCGATTCGAGACGGATTCACCAGAAGTTATCGATGCTTATCGGCCTTTGACCGCATAGGCCCGCTCATAGGCGGCCATGAGTGCCCCGTGCCGCGCACTGCTTTTGTATCCGGCGCCGAGCCCGGTCGTGCCGAGGAACCCCGCCTTACCAGCGAGCAGCTGTTCGGCTTGTTGCAAAACCTCGGTCGGGAACATCAGATTCAAGGTGGAAGAAAGTTCAAGACGGGTTTTGGTGACACCGAAAGCGTCATGCAATTGATTGAGCGCCACGGCTGCCTGATAAACCATCTTTCGCTCGACAGGAAGCGGTGGTACGGTCGCCAGCCAATCCAGCAACACCTCGCGTTCATCCTCATCGTGGCGTGCATCGGTTTGAAGCAAGGCGAGCGCCCGCAATTCGCCCAGACGCAGGGTGGACCATGCGGAGCCGGGGTTGGCCGCGAGTCCGATGATGTCGGTCACCGGCATCAGCCAGTCCAGATCCAGTCCGTCGATTTCGTCGAGCAGCGCCGCACAATCGACCGCTGTCAATTCATCCAGGGTTTCCATGAAAGGAATCAAGGCGCGGCCAATGTTGTTGTTGCGCTCGTAGAGCTCGTCGACGGGATAGATTTCCGACATGCCCGGCACCAGTACCCGGCAGGCATACAGGCCGATATGTGTGTAATCGGCGACGTACACATCAAAACCTTCTCCGGTGACGATCCCGCAGAGGCGGGCAAAGCACGCCGCATTGTCGGCCGCCGTGAAATCCCAATCCACGAAGGGGTAATCCGGCGTGTCGCAGAAGAAACGCCAATCCAGCCAACCGGACGAGTCGATGAAATGCAGTTCCAGATTCTGGGGGTCACTGACCAGTTCCCGATCGGTCGTCGGTGGATGGAAGCCATGCAGGTCGTCCAGTGCGCGTCCCTGCAGCAATTCGGTAACGGTACGCTCGAAGGCGACTTCGAAATTCGGGTGCGCCCCGAACGATGCGAACACCCCGCC